>JBDSPC010000235.1:0-7370 GCA_039914485.1 Nocardioides sp. | reverse complement strand
GTTACGGCGGCCATAGCGAAAGGGAAACACCCGGTCCCATACCGAACCCGGAAGTTAAGCCTTTCAGCGCCGATGGTACTGCAACCGAGAGGCTGTGGGAGAGTAGGACGCCGCCGGACAACAATTGGGCAGAGGCCACCTGGTGACAGGTGGCCTCTGCTGCATTTGCAGGTCCGGGCCAGTAGCGTGGCACCGCACACCCCCCTTACTTACATCAGCACAGAGCAAGCACCCCGAAAGGTTTCTGTCGTGGCCGAGGAACGTCGTAGCCAGCGCCCACCAGCTCGAGGCGGCTCCAAGCCGCCCGTCCGCGGCAGTGCACCGTCTGGACGCGGTGGCAAGCCGGATGCTCGCGATTCCCGGGGTGGCAAGCCCGACTCCCGCGGCGGCAAGCCGGCGTCGCGTGATGCTCGAGGTGCCCGCGGCGGCGCGGATCGCAGCAAGTCGCGGGAGAGCGACTGGAAGCGTCCGCGCGAGGAGCAGCGTCCGCGCACGGTGGACCAGGCGGAGTACGACGGCCCGCCGCTGCCCGAGGAGCTGACCGGCCAGGAGCTCGATCGCGCTGTGGTCAACCAGCTCAAGGGGCTGCCCGAGAAGCTGGCAGCGCGAGTGGCTCGCCACCTGGCAGCCGCCGGCATGCTGATCGACGACGACGCCGAGACGGCCTACCAGCACACGCTGGCTGCCCGCGCCCGCGCGTCGCGGATCGCCATCGTCCGCGAGGCTGTGGGTGAGGCCGCCTACGCGGCTGGTCACTACTCGGTCGCGCTCGCCGAGCTGCGCGCCGCCAAGCGGATGAACGGCGCCACCGCCTACCTCCCGATGATGGCGGACTGCCACCGGGCCCTCGGGCACCCGGAGCAGTCGCTCAAGCTCGCCAAGAGCCCCTCGGTCGCCAACTTCGCGCCCGACGCCAAGGCCGAGATGACGCTCGTCGAGGCCGGCGCGCGGCGCGACATGGGCCAGCTCGATGCCGCCCTGCGCACGCTCGAGCTCGCTCCGCTGATGTCGAAGAGCCGTGCCTCATGGGTCGTGCGCCTGCGCTACGCCTACGCGGACACGCTCGAGGCTGCCGGCCGCGAGGGCGACGCCCTGGCGTGGTTCCACCGGACCAACGCCATCGACAGTGAGCAGCTGACGGATGCCGCTGACCGCGCCGATCTTCTGGAGAAGCGGAACGGCTGATCGCATGATCTGCCAGCATGCCGCCATGGATGTTGAGCCACCGACCCTCGAGGGGACCGCGGCAGTCCGCGACGGACGGCAGCTGAGCTTCGCGGAGTACGGCCCACCGGACGGTCGCCCGATCGTCTGGATGCACGGCACGCCCGGCGCGCGCCGACAGGTCCCGCTCGAGGCACGAGCCTTCGCCGCCGAGCTGGGTGTCCGGATCATCGGCATCGACCGACCGGGGATCGGGTCGTCGTCGCCGTACGTCTATGACAATGTCCTGGAATGGACCGAGGACCTCCGGCTGTTGCTGGACGCCCTCGGCGTCGACATGTTCCGGCTCGTGGGCCTGTCGGGAGGCGGGCCCTACGTGCTGGCAGCCTGCGCGGCGATGCCCGAGCGCGTCCTGGCCGCGGCCGTGCTGGGTGGGGTCGCGCCCACCCGCGGTCCCGACGCCGCGCCCGGGGGGCTGATGCAGCTGGCGGTGAAGTGCGCGCCGGTGCTGGGCCTGATGCGCCGGCCCGTGGGCTTCGCCATGACCCGGGGGATCCGGGCTGTGCGTCCCTTGGCCGGCCCCGTCCTCGATCTGTACGCCGCGGTGCAGCCGACGGGGGACAAGAACCTGCTCGCCCGCCCGGAGTTCAAGGCGATGTTCATCGATGACCTGCTCAACGGCTCGCGCACGCAGATGAGTGCCCCGCTGAGCGATCTGGTCCTGTTCACGCGGGACTGGGGATTCGCCCTGGCCGACGTGCAGGTCCCGGTGCGTTGGTGGCACGGCGACGCGGACCACATCGTGCCGTTCGCCCACGGACAACACTGCGTGGACCGGTTACTCGACGCGACCATGACCGTCATCGACGGGGAGAGCCACTTGGGTGGGCTGGGCATCGCCCGGGACGTGATCGCCTCGATCATGGAGATCGGCGCGGATGTCGAGCCGCCCGGCGACACGTCGACAGGTTCCTAGCCTGTCCCATTGGCAAACTCATGCCCCATGGGTCACAATGGAGTCCTAATCACATACGTGTCACTCACACTCACTTGAAGCCGTCGCACAGACCGCTGGGGAAGGCGCATCTCAGCGTCGGAACTTCAAGGAGGTCACGGTGACCACAAGCACTCACGCCCGCCCGGATGTTGCCGGGACCCGGGGGATTCTTTACGTGCACTCAGCACCCTCTGCTCTCTGCCCTCACATCGAGTGGGCCGTGGGCGGAGTGCTCGGCGTTGCCGTCAGCCTTGACTGGATCCCGCAGCCCGCCCAGCCCGGCAGCTACCGCGCCGAGCTGTCCTGGGCCGGTTCGGTCGGTTCCGCTGCGTCGGTCGCCTCCGCCCTCCGTGGCTGGAACCACCTCCGCTTCGAGATCACCGAGGAGCCGAGCAGCGCCAGCGAGGGCACCCGGTTCTCCTACACGCCCGAGCTCGGCGTCTACCACGCCGTCACCGGGCTGCACGGCGACATCATGATCCCGGAGGACCGGCTCAAGGCCGCCGTCGTCAAGGCCGCCCTCGGCGACACCACGCTGCTCAACGAGATCGACAAGCTTCTCGGCAAGCCGTGGGACGACGAGCTCGAGACGTTCCGGCACGCCGGCGAGGGTGCGCCGGTCCGCTGGCTGCACCAGGTCGTCTGACGGCTTCGTGGGTCACGGCCACTCGCACTCACATCGTGCCGTCGACGTCCGGACCTCGGGTCCGGTCACGAGGCTGCTCCTGGGCTTCCTTGCCCTGACCGCGCTCGGCACCCTGATCGGCGTGGGGATGCTGTGGCCGAGCGGTGAGCGGCCAGCCACGCCGTACTCCGCCGACGGCGTGACCTATCCCGACGGCGAGGTGCTCCGGGTCGGCGAGGCCTGTCCGGTCGTCACCGAGGAGTCCACCGAGTTCCCCGAGATCTGCGACGACCTCGACGTGCGTCTCGACGGTGATGCCGGCACGGTGACCGAGCTGCGCGTGCGTCCCGGCGTCGTCGACGCCGTCCAGGTGGGCGACCGGGTCACCCTGGTCGCCGTACCGCAGGAAGGCGCCGACGTGCCCAACTACGGCTGGGTGGGTGTCGACCGGAAGCCACCGCTGGGCTGGCTGGCGCTCACCTTCTTGCTGGTGGTCGCAGTGATCGCCAGGGTGCGTGGCCTGCTGGCCATCCTGGGGCTCGTCTTCGCCGGCCTGGTCATCGGCTACTTCATGCTGCCCGCGCTGCTGGCGGGGGAGTCGGGTCTGGCGGTCGCCCTGATCGGCTCGACCGCGATCATGTTCGTCGTCCTCTACCTCGCACACGGCCCATCGGTGCGTACGTCGACCGCGCTGGCCGGGACCCTGATCGGGCTCGTGATCACCGCGGGCATCGGGCTCGTGGCCATCCAGACCGCGAGACTGAGCGGGCTCGGCGACGAGTCGAGCCTGCTGCTGCGCAACCAGGCCGACCAGCTCGACTTCCGCGGGCTGCTCACGTGTGCGGTGATCGTCGCCGGGTTGGGCGTGCTCAACGACGTCACCATCACCCAGAGCTCGTCGGTGTGGGAGCTGCGAGAAGCCGCTCCGCACCTGACCCGCCGACAGCTCTTCACCTCCGGGATGCGGATCGGCCGCGACCACATCGCGTCCACGATCTACACGATCGTCTTCGCCTACGCCGGCACTGCCGTGGCCACGATGCTGCTGATCTCGCTGTACGACCGGCCGCTGATCGATCTCCTCAGCGACGAGGCCATTGCCGAGGAGGTCGCCCGCACGCTCGCGTCGGCCATCGGCCTGGTGCTGGCCGTGCCGGCCACGACCGCGATCGCTGCCGCGACCGTCGCGCCTGCCGTCAGGGACGAGCCAGCCGGAAGCGCGTGACCGGCACGTAGGCGGGGATGGGCACCGACGGGTCGTCGTACCAGTTGAGGATGCCCTTGATCCGGAAGGTGCCGGGGACGGTGGCACCTCGGCACAGGCGGTAGGACGTCGTCTGCGTCTTCGGATCGCTGGGTCCCAAGAACGCGAAGGACGCCACAGAGTGCCCGCGCCGGTCGACGATCGAGACCTCCAGCGTCCAGTCGTCGGTGGGGACCTGGGCGACGTAGGCGAACTGATAGCGGTGGCAGCCCTTGCGCAGGGTGCCGTCGAGGGCGGCGGTGTTGCCGCCGATGACGTCTGCGGACTGCGCCATGGCAGGTGCCGTGAACACCGTGGCGACCAGGGCGACGGCGACGGCCGCCGCGGCGAGGAGTGCGGAGAACGGACGGCTCATCAGTCGATCCTTCGGCGAGTGACCACGGACACAGTCATCAACGCCCGGGCGACCCCGCAGTTATGCCCGACTGGATCAGAGTGGGATGTTGCCGTGCTGCCCGCGGTGCACGCCCGAGGTGTCGATCTCGTGGCGGAACGCGGCCGCGATGGCGCTGCGGGTACGCGACGGCTCGACGACCTCGTCGACGACTCCGATCTCGACCGCCTTGTCCACGCCACCGGCGAGCAGCGAATGCTCGGCCGCCAGCTCCGCCTCGACCCGCGGGCGGATCTCGGGGGAGACCTCGGCCAGCTTGCGCCGGTGCAGGATCCGGATGGCTGCGACGGCACCCATCACGGCCACCTCGGCGCCGGGCCAGGCCAGCACGCGCGTGGCTCCGAGCGAGCGGGCGTTCATGGCGATGTAGGCGCCGCCGTACGTCTTGCGCGTCACCAGCGTCACCCGCGGCACGACGCACTCGCCGAACGCGTGCAACAGCTTCGCGCCACGGCGTACGACACCGTCCCACTCCTGCCCGACGCCCGGGAGGTAGCCGGGGACGTCGACGATCACGATGAGGGGGACGCCGAACGCGTCGCACATCCGCACGAAGCGCGAGGCCTTCTCGGCGGAGAGGGAATCGAGACAGCCGCCGAGGCGCAGCGGGTTGTTGGCCACGACGCCGACGGTGCGACCGCCGAAGCGACCCAGGGCGGTGACGATGTTCGGGGCCCAGCGGGCGTGCAGCTCCTGCATGGTGTCGTCATCGAGGACGGCCTCGACGAGCGGGTGCACGTCGTAGGCGCGCTTCTTGGACTCCGGCAGGATCGCCTCGAGGTCGCGGTCCTCGACGGAGTCCTGGTCGAGGCTGCCCTGGGCGCCCAGGAGGGCGGCGACGGTACGGGCGCGGTCGAGTGCCTCACGCTCGGAATCGGTGAGGATGTGGACGACACCGGAGCGGCGGCCGTGCGGCTCGGGACCGCCGAGGCGAAGCATGTCGACGTCCTCGCCGGTCACGGAGCGGACGACGTCGGGGCCGGTGACGAAGATGCGGCCCTCGGGTCCGAGGATCACGACGTCGGTGAGGGCGGGGCCGTAGGCGGCGCCGCCGGCGGCGGGGCCGAGGACGACCGAGATCTGC
Organism: Nocardioides sp.; assembly: GCA_039914485.1. GTDB lineage: Bacteria > Actinomycetota > Actinomycetes > Propionibacteriales > Nocardioidaceae > Nocardioides. The sequence goes on along the minus strand of JBDSPC010000235.1, from coordinate 1,842 downwards.
GGAATCTTGCCCGAGGCCTGGGTCATCACCTGGAAGATCCGGCCCACCGCGTGCAGCGAGAGCACGCCTTCGGCCAGCCGCGCGCCGCCGGAGTGCCACAGGCCGATGATCGGGACACCGTCGGTGATCGCGCGGTGGTAGGCGTCGACCACGACCCGGCAGCCGACGTCGCCCATGGCGCCGCCCATGACGGTGGCGTCACTGCAGAAGGCCACCGCCGTCGTGCCGTGGACGCGGCCGATCGCGGCCAGCATCCCGGAGTCGTCGTCGGCGGTGAGCAGCTCGAGGCTGCCCTCGTCGAAGAGCGCGGTCAGGCGGTGGACCGGGTTGCGCGGGTCCTGCTCGCGCGGCAACTTGGCCGGCGCCGCCTTCACCGAGTCGGCGGTCAGGGTCATCAGGCGCTGCCGAAGACGACGGCGACGTTGGCGCCGCCGAAGCCGAACGAGTTGTTCAGCGCGGTGATGTCGCCGTCGGGCAGGGTGCGCGCCGAGGTCGGGATGTCGAGGTCGACCTCGGGGTCCTTGTTGTCCAGGTTGATCGTCGGCGGGCTGGTGCGGTTCTGCAGAGCGAGCACGGTCGCGACGGCCTCGAGGGCGCCGGCGCCACCGAGCAGGTGGCCGGTCATCGACTTGGTGCTGGTGACGACGCACTGGTCGACGTGCTTGCCGAGGACGGTGTGCAGCATCAGGCCCTCGGCGATGTCGCCCTTGGGGGTCGAGGTGGCGTGGGCGTTGACGTGCACGACGGTGGCCGGGTCGACGTCGCCCTCGCGCAGGGCCATCTTGATGGCGCGGGTGCCGCCGCGGCCCTCCGGGTCGGGCTGCGCGATGTCGTGGGCGTCGTTGCTGATGCCGGCGCCGAGGGCGTAGGCGTAGATGTGGGCGCCGCGAGCGCGGGCGTGCTCCTCGGACTCGAGGACCAGCACGGCGCCGCCCTCACCGAGCACGAAGCCGTCGCGGGCGGTGTCCCACGGGCGCGAGACGGTCGTCGGGTCACCCTCGTTCTTGGAGAGCGCCATCATGTTGGCGAAGGCCGCCATCGGCAGCGGGTGGATCGCGGCCTCGGTGCCGCCGGCCAGCACCACGTCGGCGCGGCCCAGGCGGATCAGGTCGATGGCCATGGCGATCGCCTCGTTGCCCGACGCGCAGGCCGAGGTCGGCGCGTGGACGGCGCCGCGTGCGCCGTACTTCAGGCTCACATTGGCCGCAGGCGCGTTGGGCATGAGCATGGGTACGGCGAGGGGCGAGACGCGACGCGCACCCTTCTCGAGCAGGATGTCGTAGTTGGCGAGCAGCGTGGTCACGCCACCGATGCCGGAGGCGAGCGACACGGCGAGTCGCTCGGGCTCGAGGCCGGAGCCCTCCAGGCCGGCGTCGGCCCAGGCCTGGTCGGCGGCGACCATCGCGAACTGGCTGGCTCGGTCGAGCCGGCGCGCCTTGACGCGCTCGAGCACCTCGGACGGCTCCACGGCCACGCGGCCGCCGATCTTCACGGGCATCTGCTCGACCCAGTCGTCGTCGAGGGGGCGGATGCCGGAACGACCCGCGAGCAGGGCGTCCCAGGTGGACTTGACGTCACCGCCGACCGGGGAGGTGGCTCCGAGTCCGGTGACGACTACGCGGGTCGAGGTCATGTGACGGTGTCCGTTCTGGTGAAGGCTGAAGTAGTGAGGAACAGGTGGCGGCCGGGCTCGCGTGGAGACCCGGCCGCCGGTGGATCAGTCCTGCGCGCGCTCGATGAACGCGACGGCGTCGCCGACGGTCTTGAGGTTCTTGACCTCGTCGTCGGGGATGGTCACGCCGAACTTCTCCTCGGCGGCCACGACGACCTCGACCATGGAGA
>JBDSPC010000043.1:0-6120 GCA_039914485.1 Nocardioides sp. | reverse complement strand
GCCGGGCCACTGATGTCGACGGCACCGAGCGTCTCGCCGGTCCACGGGTCCTTGACGGGCGCAGCGGCGCAGCTCCAGCGGGTGTGCGACTCGACGTAGTGCTCGGGCCCCTGGATGTGCACGGGCTCGCCCACCACCAGGCAGGTGCCGATGGCGTTGGTGCCGACGTTGGCCTCGGTCCACGCCGAACCGGGCACGAAACCGAGGCGGTCGGCCAGGCGGCGTACGCCGGTGCTGCCGTGGCGCCACAGCACGCGCCCGTCGGTGTCGGTCGTCACCACCAGCAGGCCGTCTTCGACCACCGGGGTCAGCGAGGCGGTGATGCTCGCGAGCAGGGGAGCCAGGGCACTGGTCGTGCGGCGCGACTCGACCTCCCCCTCGGTCAGCGGCGCCACCGCGGGCTCGGCACCGGGCGCGAGGCCGCCGGCCCGGACCCGTCGCCACGACGCGCTGATCTCGGGCCGGAGCTCCTGGGTCGCCGCACCGCCGGAGAGCACACGCTCGCGCGAGCGCCACGACGTGCGCTCGTCGCCCATGTCGCCTCCGATCGATGCAACCCCGTTGCAACCCTGCCGCCGATGGTACGGCGGGGTGTGTCGTGGGTCACGTCGGAAGGAGACACCCATGACCGAGACACTCGACGCCCCCGCCACCACCACCGATCCGAGCTCCGTCGCCACCGCCTGGCTCGACGGGTTCGAGGCCGCCCTGGCCGCCCGCGACATCTCGGCGGCCGCCGCGATGTTCGCCACCGAGTCCTTCTGGCGCGACCTCGTGTCGTTCAGCTGGAACATCACGACGGTCGAGGGGCCGAGCGGCGTCGGCGACCTGCTGGAGAGCACCCTCGCCGGCACGGACCCGTCGGCCTTCGCCCTCGACGAGCCCGCCGACGAGGCCGACGGCGTGGTCACCGCGTGGTTCGTGTTCGAGACCGCGACAGGCCGTGGTCGCGGGCTGCTGCGCCTGGTCGAGGAGGACGGCGAGCGCAAGGCGTTCACGTTCCTGACCACGCTCTACGAGCTGAAGGGCCACGAGGAGCAGCGCTTCGAGCACCGGCCCCGCGGTGCCGAGCACGGCGCGGACAAGCGGCGCCAGACCTGGCTGGAGCGCAAGCAGGAGGAGGCCGAGAGCCTCGGCAGCACGACCCAGCCCTACGTGCTGGTGATCGGCGGCGGCCAGGGCGGCATCGCCCTCGGCGCGCGCCTGCGGCAGCTCGGCGTGCCGAGCCTGGTCATCGACAAGCATCCGCGGCCCGGCGACCAGTGGCGCAACCGCTACAAGTCGCTGTGCCTGCACGACCCGGTCTGGTACGACCACCTGCCCTACCTGAAGTTCCCGGACAACTGGCCGGTCTTCGCGCCCAAGGACAAGATCGGCGACTGGCTCGAGTCCTACACGAAGATCATGGAGGTGCCCTACTGGTCGAGCACGACGGCCAGCAGTGCGTCGTGGTCCGAGGAGACCGGGGAGTGGACGGTCGAGGTCGAGCGTGAGGGCAAGCCGCTGACGCTGCGCCCCCAGCAGCTCGTCTTCGCGACCGGGATGTCGGGCAAGGCCAACGTCCCCGCCGTACCCGGCATGGACGTCTTCGAGGGGGACCTGCACCACTCCTCAGCCCACCCCGGCCCGGACGCCTACCGCGGCAAGAAGGTCGTGGTCATCGGCAGCAACAACTCCGCCTTCGACATCTGCGGGGCGCTGTGGGAGAACGACGTCGACGTGACGATGGTGCAGCGCAGCTCCACGCACATCGTGAAGAGCGACAGCCTGATGGAGATCGGGCTCGGTGACCTCTACTCCGAACGGGCTGTCGCCGCCGGCGTGACGACCGAGAAGGCCGACCTGATCTTCGCGTCGCTGCCGTACCGGATCCTGCACACCTTCCAGATCCCGGCCTACGAGGCGATGGCGGAGAAGGACAAGGACTTCTACGACCGGCTCGAGGCCTCCGGCTTCGACCACGACTGGGGCGACGACGGCTCGGGCCTGTTCATGAAGTACCTCCGCCGCGGCTCGGGCTACTACATCGACGTCGGCGCCGCCGACCTCGTCGCCAACGGGGACGTGAAGCTGGTCAAGGGCCAGATCGACCACCTCACGGCCAACGCCGTGGTGCTGGCCGACGGCACGGAGCTGCCGGCCGACGTGGTCGTCTTCGCCACCGGCTACGGCTCGATGAACGGCTGGGTCGCCGACCTGATCGACCAGGAGACGGCCGACCGGCTCGGCAAGGTCTGGGGCCTCGGGTCCGACACCACCAAGGACCCCGGGCCGTGGGAGGGCGAGCAGCGCAACATGTGGAGGCCGACCCAGATCGAGAACCTCTGGATGCACGGCGGCAACCTGCACCAGTCGCGGCACTACTCGCTCTACCTCGCGCTCCAGCTCAAGGCCCGGTTCGAGGGCATCGACACCCCGGTCTACGCCCTGCAGGAGGTGCACCACACCGGCTGATCAGTGGATGGAGAGTGCCTCGCGAGTGGAGAGGGGCGTCGCTGTCGCCGTACGGAAGAGGACGAGGGCCAGTACGGCGGCGACGACCGCACACACGGCGGCGCCGTAGAACACGGTGTGCTCCTGGGCGATCCCGGCGACCCGCAGCAGGTCGGAGAACTCCTTGCACCGGCTCCTGCCGTCGCAGACCTCACGCGCGGGCGGGATGACGCCCTGCTCGGCGTAGTACTGGCGCAGGCCGATCGTGGTCAGGGCCGAGATGCCGACGAGCATGCCGACCATCCGCGACACCACGACGAAGGCGCTGGCCACGCCGTGCACGTCGTCATCCGTGAAGGCGAGCAGCGCGGCGTTCACCGGGGCGAGCGCGAGGCCGAAGCCGAGGCCGCCGGTGATCAGGCCGAGGTTGGCGATCGGCTCCTGGACCGTGGTCAGCCCCCACTGCGCCATCAGCACGAAGCCGGTCGCGGCCAGCAGCATCCCGGCGGCGGTGATCAGCCCGGGGGAGAAGCGCCGGATCAGGTAGCCGCCGATGACCGCGCCGACAGGGAGTGCGATCAGGAACCGGACCAGCACCAGTGCGGCGGGCAGCTGGTCGTCGGGATAGACGGTCGTCCGCGCGAACAGCGGGATGTCGATCAGGGCGGCGATGAGGGCGGCGCCGATGAAGAAGCTGACCAGGAGCGCGCCCCATGCCGGGGTACGCCGCAGCGCACCGCGCGGAACCAGCGGAGCGCTCGCCCGGCGCAGGTGCAGGGCGAACACGACGGACGCAATCGCCGACCCGAGCAGGAACCACCAGCCGCGATCGGAGAAGACCTGGATCTTGGGGTCGGCCGTCGCGAAGGCGAGGATCACGCCGGCCAGGGCAGCCGCCAGGAGCAGGGCGCCGACGAGGTCGGCCTCGACCAGGCTGGCGCCCCACCGGCGGAGGTCGAAGAGCGGGCGTTTCGCGAACACGCAGCGGGCGATGAACAGGACGGCCGCGCCGATGGCGATCAGGCCGATCGGCGTCAGCCAGCGCCCGGAGCCGGTGTAGGGGATGAAGAGCTGGCCGTAGGTGAGGTCACGCAGGAGCTGGGCCGGGCGGACGAAGACCAGTCCGCCGGCGACCAGGGTGGCGATGAGCAACAGGGCGCCGGGGAGGTCTGGAGGATGCCTTGGTTTCGACACGTTCGGCCGCGGGCGGTCTCCCTGCTCAACCGGCGGGGATATCGACCGACCGAGGTTCCGCAGAGCGGCGGCCAGGACGAGGCCGACGGCGAGGTTGATCAGGAAGATCACCCGCCAGTCGGCGAAGGCGAGCACGACCGCGCCGAAGAGCGGCCCGATGACCGAGCCGATCTCCTGGACGGCGGAGACGACGCCGAGCGGCACGCCGCGGCGTTCCTTCGGGTAGAGGTCGGCGACCAGGGCCAGCGTCGCCGGCACGAGGCCACCACCGCCGACGCCCTGCAGGAACCTCCCGATCACCATCGAGGGCATGTCGTAGGCCAGCGCCGTGATCAGCGAGCCGAAGGCGAAGAGCACGAGCGAGAAGACCAGCACCGGCACGCGGCCGCGGAGGTCGGCGATCCTGCCGATGAGCGGGAGCATGGCGACGTACCCGAGCAGGAAGCCCGAGACGATCGGTGCCGCGCGTTGCAGCTGGTCGATCGGGACGCCGACGCTGGTCATCATGTCGGGCAGGGCCAGCACGACGACGTAGGTGTCGGCGGCGGCGAAGGCGACAGCGATCGCCGCGAGGCTCAACAGCGCCCGGGTCGGAGCCGACCCGGTCACCTCACTCACGGGGCGACGATGTCCTTGCTCGTGTCGTAGTCGGCGAAGTCGACGGTGTAGGTCATCTCGTCGCTGTTCTTGTAGAACACTCCGGTCAGCACGGCCTGGCGGAGCTCGCCGTCGTCGGAGACGAGGTATTCGGCGTCGAAGGCGTCACCCGAGGAGCTCGGGATCACCTTCTTCATCGCGTCGCCGGGGACCGTGCCGGTGAAGGTGGTCAGCACCTCGCTGTTGTCGGAGCCGCCGCGCACGCTCTCGCCCTCCTCGAGGTCGGAGGTGACGCCGAGCAACGAGCCGAAGCCCGAGTCGGCGCTGACGAGCTGGGCCGGGTCGGGCGCGCCGTAGTCCTTGGGGTCGATGTCCTGGTAGCTGCCGTCGGTGAAGGGCAGGACGGCGTTGACCTTGTCGTCGACCGCGATCACCGGCACCTGCACGCTCTGACCGGCGAAGATCACCGTGATCGTGCCCTCGAAGGCGGGCTGGTTGGTGGCGACGCCGTCGGCCTTGACGATGCCCGCGACGCCGTCGGGGAGGTTGTCGGTCGTCAGTGTGAGGTTGACGCCGCTGGTCTCGCTCAGCGTGGTCGCTGCGGCCGCGAGCACCTCTTCGGGGCTCTGGTCCTCCGTCACCTTCTTCTCGCCACCGCCGCTGCACGCGGACAGGGCGAGGGTGCCGGCGAGGGCCAGTGCGAGGGGGACGCCAGCGGCGCGCGAGATCATGCGATCAGCCTTGCACATCAGGACTCCTCGGCAGGCGCGTCGGCGGAGGCGTCCAGCGTCCGGCCTTCGAGGAGTACGGCGACGGGCCCCGCCACAGCGGCGATGGCCTGCGGCCCGGGGACACCCGAGCCGTCGCGCCGTCCGTTGGCGGCGGGCAGCTCGATCGGGGCGCCGCTCGCGGCTGCCGCCCGGGCCGGCGCGGAGCCTGCCCAGGCGGTGACGAGCGTGTCCTCGCCCTTGAGGAACCGGTGGCAGCGGACGCCGCCGGTGGCGCGGCCCTTGGCGGGATACTCGCTGAACGGCGTGACCTTGACCGCGCCGGCCTCGGTGCCCGGCAGGGCCGTGGAGGCGCCCGACGCGGTCACCACGACCGAGTCGCCGCCGACCACCCCGAACCATGCGACCCGCTCGCCGGTCGTCACCCGCACGCCGGCGATGCCGCCGCCGGAGCGACCCTGGGGGCGCACGCTGTCGGCACCGAAGTGCAGGAGCTGGGCATCGGTGGTGATGAAGCACAGGGTCTCGTCGCCGGTGATGAGCTCGACGGCACCGACGACCTCGTCGTCGTCCTTGAGCCCGATCACGTCCCAGTCATCCTTGTTCAGCACCTCGGGATTGACGCGCTTGACCACGCCGTCGCGAGTGCCGAGAGCGAGGCCGGGCCCTTCGGTCGCCAGCGACGTGAGCGCGAGTGCGCGCTCGCCGTTGTCCAGCGACAGCACCTCGCTGAGCGGCAGGCCACCCTGGAGGTTGGGGTCGTTGGCCGAGTCGGGGAGCTCGGGCATGTCCAGCACACCGACGCGGATCAGCCGCCCGCGCGAGGTCAGCACGCCCACCTCGCCGCGGACGGTGGTGCGCACCGCAGAGGTGATGACGTCGTGGTTGGCCCGGGACTCGCCGTGGCCGGGCAGGCCCGCGCCGGACGTGCGCGCCACCAGCCCGCTGGAGGAGAGGAACGCGAAGCACGGGTCGTCTGCCACCTCCAGCGACGCGGCCGTGGACGTCACGGTGGTGCCGGCGGAGGCGAGCAGGACGGTACGGCGCGGGGTGCCGTAGGTCTTGGCGACCTCGGCGAGCTCGTCGGAGACGACCTTCCGCAGCAGCAACTCGCTGTTGATGATCGCGTCGAGCTGCTCGATCTCGCGCTCGAGCTCGGCCTTCTCCT
>JBDSPC010000531.1:0-4883 GCA_039914485.1 Nocardioides sp. | reverse complement strand
CCCGCTGCGCCGCCGGCTCACGTGGGAGACCTTCCACAGCATTTGGCGTGCAGCCCCACGACAGGTGTTGGTGGCCGTCGACCAGGCCAGGCAGGAGCGTCGTGCCGTCACCGTGGTCGATGACCTGCGCGCCCTCGGGCGGCGGCTGCCCCCGGCGTACCTCAAGGACCCGACCGTCCTCACCCACCACGACCTCGCTGTCCGAGTGCAGAGCATCGCCGTCAAAGACGAAGCCGGCCCGGATGATGAGCATGCTCAAGGGTGCTCCTGGCTGGACCGCTGACACAACTGCGTTCATCGCAAAGCCCCCAGGCCTGCGCAGGCCGCGTGCGCCGCGCCACAGGCCGTCGTCACTGCCCCCGGCCATCGCGTCTCCCAAAGACGGCAGCCCCAGAACCGTGCGTCGCAAGACGAACGGTCATCGGAGCACGTGATGGCGCTTCCCATGGTCACCCGGATCGTCCGTAGCGGGATCCTTCACTTGGTGAGGTCGTCAACGGCGCGGGTCTGCCATGCGAGCACCACTTGGTTTGCGAATCAGTCGCCTGACTGACTAGGTTCAGTCGCATGACTGAATCCGCAGCACCGCCGAGGCTCGACGTCGGGGTGACCGAGATGATCCTATGCCCGGTCGAGGTTGTGGCGGACTATGCGAGCGATCCGACCCATGCTCCCGAGTGGTACGCCAACATCTCCGAAGTGGTGTGGCAAACGCCCCCACCCTTGCAGGTCGGCACCGAGGTTGCCTTCGTCGCCCGGTTCCTTGGTCGGGAGCTTCGCTACACGTACGCGATCGTCGAGCACACCCCCGAGTCGTTGGTGATGCGCACGGCTCAGGGGCCATTCCCTATGGAGACCAGCTATGGCTATGAGTCGATGCCCGACGGCACCACTCGAATGACGCTCCGGAACCGCGGCACACCGAGCGGGTTCTCGCGGGTCGTTGCCCCCTTCGTCAGAATCGCAATGACCCGCGCCACCAGCAAGGACCTGGCCGCCCTCAAGCAAATCCTAGAACGTGCCTAGCTCGAAGGTCGACGCCCTTCTTGACGCGGCCGAAGCCGAGTTCGCCAGCGCGGGAATTGAGTCCGGATCCCTCCGCCAGATCATGCGTCAGGCGGGGGCGGATCCTGGCGCGGTTCACTACCACTTCGGCAGCCGCGAAGCGCTCGCTGCTGCGGTGCTCGAGCGCATTCTGGTCCCCCTGAACGCCCGCCGACTGGCCCTGCTCGATGATGCGGTGGCGAGCGGCCAGCCGCGGGTGTCGCAGCTCGTCGAGGCCCTGATCCGACCCGACGTCGAAACGGCACATGCGCTGAACGCGCAATCACCCGGCCGGGCCCGGCTGATCGGCGCGATCTACACCCGTCCCAGCGACTTCGTCGCCGCGACGGTTGCGGCCCACTTCGCCCCCGTCGCCGACGCGTTTCGTCCGCACATCGAGGCGGCGCTGCCGCAGCTGCCGTTCGGTGATGTCGCGTGGCGGATCCGATGGTGCGTCTTCGGCACTCTCGGCGCACTTCTCACCGACGAAGCCGCTCCATTCGATCGACCCGCAGACGACCTCATCAACAAACTCATACGAACCCTCACCGCCGCACTCGCCGCGTGACCCCGCCGTTCTACGAATCGATGAGGTGACCGTCACCGAAGGAGTTCGCAGCTCAGTTTGCCGACGCCACAACCAGTCCGTTTTCCGGAAGCACCAGCATCGGACATCACCGAGCCGAGGTCAGCGCCGGTCGACGATCGGTTACGTGACGACCGCGTCGGCCTCGATCTCGACGAGCAGCGTTGAGTCGATCAGGTTGTTCACCTCGACCATGGACGTAGCTGGTCGGATATCACCGAACACCTCTCCGTGCGCTCGTCCGACTTCCTCCCACCGACTGATGTCTGTGACGAAAATGCGGGTGCGGACGACGTGCTCGAGCCCGGCGCCGGCCTGCTCCAGCGCAGCCGCGATACGCCGTAGCGCCTCGCGCGCTTGGGCGCCGATGTCATCGCCGCCAACAGCCCCACCGCCTTCTGCGGCCGCTGTTGTGCCGGCAACCGACACCCAAGGCCCCACGCGGACCGCGCGCGAGTACCCGACGACCGGCTCCCACACTGCGCCGGAGGACACGAGCTGACGTTGCATCATGTGGTCATACTGCCGAAGACGAGAGGCGAGCGGGCTGGCGTAGGCGATCCGCGAGCCGATCCCGTACTGGTCACGCTCCGCGTGGCGATGCGTTAGCGAGCTTGTCGAGCGGGGGTAGGGCCGGCCGGGACGACGGGACCGGACACGCGGCCCACCGGTCGCCGGGCGAGGGTCGGGGCCATCGCGAGGCCGGCGACGACCAGGACCAGGGCGCTCCAGAAGGTGTGGCTCACGGCCAGGGACAGCCACGCGGCGGCGAACGCCGCGACTTGCCACCGGGCGAAGACCTGGCTACGCCAGGCAGCGATGCAGAGCAGCGCCCAGCCCAACGTGAGTCCCCCCATGAAGCCGAAGAACAAGAGAATGCCTGGCCAGGCCGGCAGGGTGGTGAGCCCAGCGATGGACGCCTCGCGAGGGACCCCGGGAGCGGTGAGTTGAAACTCGCTGAAGAAGAACCATTGCGACAGAGACCCACAGACCGCGCCGACCATCGCGAGGGTCCCACCCACGGTGGCGAGGAGCGCGCCGCGGCCGCGGATGGCGGCAGTGACGCCAGCAAAGAACGGCACGAGGAGCGCAAGGCCGATCATCAAGAACACCCCCGCCCACAAAGAGGCATCGCGTTCGGCGGCGACCGCGGCCACGACCTTGGCGCCTTCGACCGGGTCGGAGGTAACGGTGTCAGCCAGTCTGGGGCCGATCGTGGAGCCGGCGAACAGCGCGACCGCCGCGAGCGGACCCGAGGCCGCGCGCAGGACACGTCGCAGGGCCAGAGCGGTGCTGGCGTCAGTGCTGTCGTCGGTGCTGTTGTCAAAGGATTCACGGCTTGCCATGGGGTGTCCTCGTCTGGGATGGACCGCCGGAGCGCGGTACTACCACAGTGATCCGCACTGGCGGCCGGGGCGCCCGGGCAGGCACCCCGGAGGTCGTCGGGGTTGGCCCTGATCCGTCGGCGACGCCGCGGTGTCATCATCAGGACATGCGGCGCGGCCAGGACGAGATCGCCCGCCGGCCTCGGCTCGCCGCGGCGCTGGCGGTCGGCGTGCTGTCCGCGGCCGCGGCCGTCTTGGTGCTGGCCGACCGGAGGCTGGTCGCGCTCGGGCGTGCGGACCTGCGCGATCCTGGTTCCCTGATCTACGTGGTCGCGATCGTGAGTGCGACGGTCGTTGGGTCGATCCTGGTCGCGCGGCAGCCGACGAACCCCGTCGGGTGGTGCTTTGCCGGGCTCGGCGCGAGTATGACGCTCTCGGGGGCCCTGGACAGCTACGCGCTCATCGGGGCCGTCGCCGACCCCGGGAGCCTGCCCTACGCCGACGTCGCCGCGGTCCTCGGTGACGCGAGCTTCATCCCCTGGCTGGTCCTGGTCGCCCTCGCGTTGCACCTCACTCCCACGGGTCGCTGGCTGACACCGCGATGGGGGCGAGTCGCCCTCGCGACCGTCCTCGCGGCCTCGGTGTGGTGGGTGGCCAAGTGTTTGTCCGGGACACCGCTCGATGCGCCGTTCACGGAGGTGAGCAACCCCTTCGCCGTGCGTCAGTGGGCCGGTGCCATTGAGGGTGTGCGCGGCGCGGCAGGGCTGCTGACGGGCTTCGGGCTGCTCGTCGCCGGCTCTTCACTCTTGGTCAGGTTCCGCCGAGCCAGGGGCACCGAGCGGCGCCAGCTGCAATGGCTGGCCCTGGTGGTGATTCCGCTGCCCGTTTTCGTGGGCCTCTCGTTCGTCGGCGCGAGCACCGGTCGCCCGCTCCTGGTCATCGTGTCGACGAGCGGGTTCGTGGCCCTGATCCCGATCGCGGCGGGCTTCGCCATCGGCCGCTACCACTTGTACGACGTGGACCGGCTCCTCGGCCGGGCGACGACGTACATGCTGCTCACCGCCGGCATCCTGGTGGCGTACGTCGCCGGGGTGCTCGTCATCAACGAGTACCTGCAGGGGTGGGCGGCGAGCGACCGGGCCACCGGGTCGGCGGCCGTCGCTGCCGTCGCGGTCGCTGTCGCGGCACCTGCGCGACACCGCGTCCAGGACCTGGTGGACCGGAGCTTCGGTCGGCGGCGGTACGCCGCGTTGGCTGTGGTGCGTGCCCATGCCCGGCAACCGGATCTGGCGGCCACGGACGAATCCGTGCTGAGACGGGCGCTGGGGGACGACACCCTGGCGATCGCCTACTGGATCGGCGCCCGCGGAGTCTGGGTCACCGCGGAGGGCCGCGACCCGGATGGGCAGGGCCGGGCGGCGGAAGGCCGTGCCACGGTAGTGGTGGTGACGCGCCACGGTCACCCGGTCGCGCGGATCTCCTTCGCCGCGACGCGGTGTGAGATCGACCTGGTGGAGACGGTGGGGGCGGAGGCTCTGGCAGTGCTGGAGAACACCGGGCTACGGGCTGCGCTGGCGCTCGAGCTCGTCGAGGTCCAGGCCTCCCGGGCTCGCATCGCCCAGGCCCAGCAGCTGGAACGCCAGCGTATCGAGCGAGACCTGCATGATGGCGCCCAACAGCGGTTGCTCGCGTTGGCGATGCGGTTGCAGGCGGCCCTGGTCAATGGTGACGCCGACCGACTCCGGGCGGCGGCTCGGAGCGGAGTGGAGGAAGCGCAGGCAACCGTCCGGGAGTTGAGGGAGCTCGCCAACGGGCTGCACCCGGTGGCCCTGGCCAGCGGGGGGTTGGCCGCGGCCGTCGATGACCTCGCCTCGCGGATGCCCGGCCTCGTCGAGTTCGCCGTCCCGGACCGGCGTTACTCGGAGGCG
>JBDSPC010000221.1:0-12029 GCA_039914485.1 Nocardioides sp. | reverse complement strand
CGAGGTTCTGGGCCGGCTGGATCTGCTGGTCGTCCTCGAGGACGACGAGGCCCTGCGCATCCAGGGTGCCGTCGGTGGTGCTGGTCTCGCCGAGCTCCGACTCGCCGTCGAGCACGGACTGGTAGGTCTGGTCGCTGGCATAGCCGAGCGGCAGCACCTCGGTGACGTCGATGCCGTATTCGTCGGAGAGGCCGCCCTCGCAGTCGAGGCGTCCTTCGCAGTCGGGCGCGGCGGCCAGGGTGACCGACATGCCCTCGAGGTCGGAGAGGGTAGTGACGCCCTCGGCCTCACTGAACTCCTTCGTCACGAAGAAGGCGTTGGTGTCGGTGGCCGGCGAGACGTCGAGCAGCGTGATGCCCGCAGCCTCGAGCAGGTCGGCACCGTCGTCGGCGAGCTGGTCGCCGTCGCCGGCCTCGAAGGGCTTGGCGTCCCCGCCGTTCTCCTGGGTGTTGAGGAAGTTGACGATTCCGCCGACGTATTCCGGCACGATGTCCACGCTGTCCGGGAAGGTGGGCATGTAGGCGTCACGCGAGTCGACGAGCTTGGTGTCGACGGTGTAGCCGGCGTCCTCGAGGAGCTGTTGGTACATCGAGGCGACCAGGGTGGCCTCGGGGAAGTTCTGCCCGGCGATGGTGACAGAGCCCTTGTCGGCCGTGGCCGACGACTCGGCCGGGTCGGAGGCGTCGTCGGAGGCGAGGTCGTCGCCGGCGCAGCCTGCTGCGAGGAAGAGAGAGCCGGCGGTGAGGACCGCGGCGAGAGTGCGTCGTACGAGCATGGGATTCCTTCTGTGTCCCGCGGCGGTTGCCACGCGTGTCCGGATGCTGCAGTCAGCCGACGGCGTCGACTGTTTCGTCAACCGTAGAGGTACCCGCCGACACTCCCATCTCACGATTCGATGACGAACCACCCCTGCGCATGGGATCCGCGAGCCGCTGCACCAGGGCCGCCAGCAGCTCGAGGACGAGGGCGACCAGGGCCACCACGATGGCGCCGGCGATGCCCTTGCCGTAGTTGGACCGGAAGAACCCGTCGGTGATGACCCGTCCGAGGCCGGGTCCGGCCACCAGCGCGGCGATGGTGGCGGTGGCCCACACCTGCACGAGCGCGAGGCGCACCCCCGACATCACGAGCGGCAGCGCCAGCGGCAGCTCGACGCGGAAGAACTGCTGCGGACCGGTCATGCCCATGCCGCGGGCGGACTCGCGCACGTCCGGCGGCACCTCGCGCACGGCGACGTAGGCGTTGGTGATGATCGGCGGCAGTGCGAACAGGGTCAGCGCGATCAGCGTCGCCAGCCCGGCCCGGCCGTAGGGCCCGAAGGACTGCGTGCCCGGCCACTCCGCGACCACCAGCAGGGCCAGCAGGGCGAACGTCGGCACCGCCCGGCCGACGTTGGAGACGTTGATGGCGAGGAAGCCGCCACGACCCAGGTGACCGAGCCACAGCGCGATGGGCAGGCCGATGACCAGCGCCATGACCAGGGCCGTGATGGTCAGCAGGAGCTGCTGGTTCAGCAGGTTGGCCATGCCACCCGGGCCGGTCCAGTTGTCGCCGTCGCGCAGGTAGCGCCAGGCCTCGGAGAGGATGTTCATGCTCGCACCCCTCGCGTCCACGGGGTCAGGACCCGTTGCGCACCGACGAGCACGACGTCGAGCAGCACTGCCAGGAGCACGCAGATCACCGACGCGGTGAGCAGCTCGGCGCGGAAGTTGGTGCTGACACCGTCCTTGATCAGGTTGCCGAGACCGCCGTACGACACGAGCGAGCCGACCGTCGTCAGGGCCACCGTCGACACGGTGGCGACGCGGAGGCCGGCCATCACGACGGGCAGCGCCAGCGGGAGCTCGATACCGAAGAGCAGCTTCAGGCGGCTGTAGCCCAGGCCGGTGGCCGACTCCACGACGTCCTCGGGCACGGAACGGAAGCCCTCGAGCAGGCTGCGCACCAAGATGGTGAGGGCGTAGAGCGCGAGGCCCAGCACCACCGTGGTCGCGGTGAGGCCGGTGAACGGCACCATCAGCGGGAAGAGCGCGAGCGACGGGATCGTGTAGATGCCGGTGGTGACGCCGAGGATCAACGACTCGAGCCGCGGCAGCCGCCGAGCGAGCAGCGCCAGCGGGAACGCGATGACGAGTCCGACGAGCACCGAGACGACGGTGATCCAGATGTGCTGGACCGTGGCGTCGAGGACTTCTTGATGGCGGTCGGTGAGGTACTGCCCGCAGATCCACTCGTTGGTCAGCCGGCTGTAACACGACGGTGCGGAGGCGGTTGTGAGCACTTGGGTGCCGGCCTCCGCGAGTAGGGTCACCGCATGGACGCTACGGCATCGGGGGCCGCCACAGCCTCAACCCAGCCCATGATCCGGCTCGAGGGCGTGGGCAAGACCTACGAGGACGGCACGGTCGCGGTGCACGAGCTGGACCTCGACGTTCAACGTGGCGAGATGGTCTGCCTGGTCGGTCCCTCGGGCTGCGGCAAGTCCACGACGCTGAAGATGATCAACCGGCTGATCGAGCCGACGACCGGGCGGATCATCCTCGACGGCACCGACGTCACGGAGGCCGATCCGGTCGAGCTGCGACGCGGCATCGGCTACGTCATCCAGCAGATCGGGCTGTTCCCGCACCAGAAGATCGTCAACAACGTGATGACCGTGCCCCTGCTGTACGGCGAGTCGAAGGCCACCGCACGGGCGCGAGCGCTCGAGCTGCTCGAGACGGTCGGGCTCGATCCCGCGCAGTACGCCGATCGCTACCCGCACCAGCTCTCCGGCGGCCAGCGCCAGCGCGTCGGCGTGGCCCGTGCACTCGCGGCCAACCCGCCCGTGCTGCTGATGGACGAGCCCTTCGGCGCCGTCGACCCGGTCGTGCGGCACCGGCTCCAGGACGAGTTCCTGCGCCTGCAGCGCGAGCTCGGCAAGACCGTCGTGCTGGTGACCCACGACATCGACGAGGCCGTGCGCATGGGTGATCGCGTGGCGGTCTTCGCCGTCGGCGGTCGGCTCGCGCAGTACGCCACCCCGATGGAGCTGCTGGCCCGTCCGGCCGACGACTTCGTCGCCGACTTCGTGGGCTCGACCCGCGGCCTGCGCCGGCTCACTGTCACCCCCCTGCGCGAGGAGCACCTCGAGCCGCTCGAGGGCGTCAACGGCGGTCACCTCGGGGCGGCCATCGACATCGATTCGTCGCTCGAGGAGGCGCTCGCTGCGCTGCTGCGCGACGACAAGCCGATGATCGGGGTCAAGCGCGGCTCGCAGTTCGTGGGCGTGCTGACGCCCAACGGGGTGCACCAGGCGCTGCGCGAGTCCCTGCGTTGAAGTTCCCTGACATGTGGTGGAGTCCCCGGATATCCGGGGACTCCCTCAAACGGGCACGTCCTTGTGCCACGACTCGGTGGTGTACTTCGTGCCCCAGCCCATGGCGACGTACAGGCCGTCGGCACCGGTCGATGAGTCGGAGTCGACCTCGAGGCCGACGCGATCGCGACCACGGACGGCCGCGTCGGCGATGATCGTGTTCAGCAGGCCCTTGGCGACACCGCGACCGCGGGCGGTCTCCAGCACGCCGAGGTAGGAGACGTAGGAGCCGTCCGGTCCCTTGCTCGACTCGCTGACGGTCCCGACCAGGGCGCCGGCCGGCTCGTCGTCCACGAGCGCCAGCCACCAGTGGTCCCAGCGGTGGCCCGGGTCCTCGCGCAGCCGGTGGATGAACTCGTCGAAGGTCTCCTCGGCCGAGTTGAAGTGATCGGTGAAGGCTCCCTCGAGCACATCGTGGACCGCCCGGAGGTCGGCCTCGTCGGGCATCCCGCCGGCCTCGCGGCGTACGAGCCGGAAGTCGACGCCGTCGGCGCTCCACGCGTCGGGATCGGGCACGAGCTCGACCTCTTCGGCAATCACCGAGCGGCTCATCTGCCACCAGGTGCGGACCTTCTCGAAGCCGGCGGCGGCCAGCCAGGCGTGCTGCCGCTCGTCGTCCTGGAAGGCTCCGGTGTCGATCTGCTGCACCGTGAGGCCGCGCTCGGCGCCGACCTGGCCGGCCTGGGCGGTGGCCCAGTCGAAGAGCACGTCGGAGCAGGCGCGAGCGATCTTGTCCGGCAGCGTCCGGTCGACGATGTGGACGTAGAGCATCCGGCCCTCGGCGCGGTCGTGCACGCTGCCCCAGGCGCGGATGGTGCCGGTCTCGTTGCGGACGACGAGGTTCTCGCGCATCTCGAGGCCGTGCACCTCGACCAGGACGTCCTCCTCGGAGCCGCTCGCCCAGCCGCGGCCGGCGCGCTCGTGGGCCCGCAGCAGCTCGGTCAGACGCTCGACGTCGGACTGGTCGGATCCGTCGACCGTGCCGGCCTCCCAGCCGCGCGGCAGCCCGGGATCGTCGGGGAGAACTTCAGCGGGGTCACTCTCGAACCGATTGTCCTCTGGGATCACATCGGTCGATTGTGCCCTAGTGGGCGTGGAGAGGCTCAGGCGGAGTTGGCGCGCTTGCCCGTAGCAGCGGACTGCCAGGACGTCAGCTCGGCCTTGAGCACGTCGATCTCGGCCTCCAGCTCGGCGACGAGCATGATCGCCTCGGCGGCCCGCTCCTCGGAGTGGTTCAGCGAGCGGGACAGGCTCGCGATCGAGCCCTCCGTCTCGCGGTTGTGGAGCTCGGCCAGGTCGGCGCGGCGGGCCTCGGCGTTGAACTTGAGCGTCTGGTCGGCCACCTGGCGCTGCGCGGTGCTGAGGGCGACCTCGAGGCCGGAGATGACCTCTTCCCGCGCGGTGATCTTGCGGCGCATGTCGAGGGCGAAGGTCATGTTCTCGGCCGTACGGCGCTCGGTGAGCGCGGCATAGGACTTGGCCTGCGCAGCACGATCACGAGCAGCCTCGACGCGTGCATCGGCGAGCTCGGAGTGCGTGATCTTGGTGGCGGCAGCGCCCAGGAGGACGCCGGCCACGGCAGCGATGGTGATCAACAGGGTCGAACCGGACACGACGGCACCCACCACCAGCACGGCGGAGAGCACCAGCAGCCCGACCGCCACGGTCAGGCGAGTGCTGCGCTGGCGACGGCGAGCAGTCGTGCGAGGCGCCTGTGACTGCTGGGGCTGGAGGGAAGACATGGGGTCAGGCTAGGCCCCGTTGTCCTCCGAGGGGACGCGACACGCTCGTTCGAGCGCGAGTGAGGCGAGCATCATGAGCACGCCGCCGATGGCCGCGACCCCGCACCGCAGCAGCCGCTGGTCGGCCAGCTCGGAGGCGTCGCCCAGCCAGGTGACGGCATATCCGGCGTAGCCACCGGCCGCCAGCGCCCCCACCAGGGCACAGGCCCGGGCGAGCACGAGACGGTTGACGGCCCGGTTGACGGGCAGTCGTTCGTGGCGGACCTGGATCGTCTGCCAGGTGTGCCAGGCGACGTAGCCCAAGAACGCGGCCACGAAGACCAGGGCCAGTGCCTGCACCCAGGTGATGACCGGCGCCGTGCCGGTCAGGCGGACCATCGCCGGCCGCAGCAGCCAGCCGGCGACGAGGCCGATCACCGCCGCGACGGCCAACGACGCGCCCGTGGTGGGGCGAAGGTGGCCCTCCGGCGGGACCGGAGGCTGCGTCACTGGACCTCGAGCACCAGATCGTCGACCTTGGTGATGCCGGACGCGTCGAGCTCGGAGAGCAGGTCGGCGATCGGCCCGCGGTCGGGGAACACGGCGTCGGGCTCGAGGTCGTGCCAGGGCTGCAGCACGAAGGCGCGCTCGTGGGCGCGCGGGTGGGGCAGGCGCAGGAAGTCGTCGTCGGCACGTCGGTCGCCCACGACGATCAGGTCGACGTCGAGCGTGCGCGGGGCGTTGCGGATCTCGCTGCGTTCGCGGTCGAAGGCGTCCTCGACGGCCAGCGCGCGCTCCATGAGGCGGGCGGCGGGCAGCGTGGTGTCGGCGAGGACGATCGCGTTGAGGAACTTCGGCGAGTCCTCGTCGGGGGCGTCGACCGGGTCGGTCTCGTAGACCGGCGAGACGCCGGTGACGAAGAAGTCAGGGGTGTCCGCAAGGGCGTCGACCGCTCCTTGCAGCGCGGCGAAGCGCTCTCCGAGATTGGACCCGAGAGCGACGACCACCCGGCGGATCGGGTGCATCTCCCCGGTGAGGGAGTCGGCATCCACGATGTTGGGGTTGGGGGTCTCGGTCATTGGTGGCCCTCGTTGTCTAGGGGTTGTGTCTGGTGATCGTGAGCGTGACATCCGCGAACGTCGCCTCGATCGGCGCATCCGGCTTGTGGATCGTCACGCGGGCCCATTCAACACGACGGTCCGTGAGGCACACGTCCGAGATGCGCTGGGCCACCGTCTCGATCAGATCCACGGGATCGGACTCGACGGCGGCTTTGACCCGCGCCACGAGGCTCCCGTAGTCGACCGTGTCCTGCAAGTCGTCGGACGCCGCCGCGGGCGCGGTGTCGAGGCCCAACGTCAGGTCGATCACAAATGTCTGGCCCTCGCGGCGCTCGACGTCGAAGACGCCGTGGTGGGCGAAGCACTCGACTCCGGTGATGGTCAGCTCGTCTGTCACGAGGCGTCACCCTGCCGGATGCCACCGACAGCGGCGACACCGGACCCCATGGCCTCCACCACCGCCAGCGCGTCGCAGGTCGCCCGCACGTCGTGGACCCGCAGGCAGTCGACCCCACGCTGGGCCAGCAGGGCCACGAGCGCCGCATGCGCGAACTCCCGCTCCCCCACCTCGCGAGGCTGCCCGTCGACCGCCAGCAGCCCCCCGAGGAACGACTTGCGGCTCGCCCCGACCAGCAGCGGGCGACCGAGCGACTCGATGGCGGCCAGCCCGCGCAGCAGCTCCCAGTTCTGCTCGGCCGTCTTCGCGAAGCCCAGCCCGGGGTCGAGGAGCACCCGCTCCGGAGCGATCCCCGCGGCGATGATCGCGTCGAGGCGCTCGCCGAGCTCCCGGCGTACGGACTCGACGACGCCGTCGGGGCCGTAGTCGGTGAAGTCCGCCATGGCCGTGGCGTGCGCCCGCCAGTGCATCGCGACGTACGCCGCCTCGCTACCCGCCACGACGGTGAGGATGTCCGGATCGGCCAGCCCGCCCGAGACGTCGTTCACGATCTGCGCACCCGCCTCCAGGGCGGCTGCGGCCACCGCGCCGCGCATGGTGTCGACAGAGACGACGGCACCCATCGCCACCAGCGACGTGATCACCGGGATGACGCGGTCGAGCTCCTCGCTGACCACCGGCCGGGTCGCGCCGGGCCGGGTGGACTCGCCACCGATGTCGAGCAGGTCGGCCCCGTCGGCCAGGAGCTGGCGGCCGTGCTCGATGGCGCGGTCGGCGTCGGCGTACAGGCCCCCGTCGGAGAAGGAGTCGGGCGTGACGTTGACGATCCCCATCACGCGGGGACGAGTCATCGACGTGAGTTGATCAGCGCCATGGCCTCGGCGCGGGTGGCCTGGTCGCTGAGCATCGTGCCGCGCACGGCGCTCGTGATCGTGCGCGCGCCGGCCTTGCGGACCCCGCGCATGGTCATGCAGAGGTGCTCGGCCTCGATCACCACGATCACCCCGCGCGCGTCGAGCATGTCCATCAGCGCGTCGGCGACCTGGGTGGTGAGGCGCTCCTGCACCTGCGGACGCTTGGCATAGACGTCGACGAGCCTCGCGAGCTTGGACAGCCCGGTGATCTTGCCGGTCTCCGCGGGGATGTAGCCGACGTGGGCGACCCCGGTGAACGGCACGAGGTGGTGCTCGCACATCGACCACAGCTCGATGTCGCGCACCAGGACCATCTCGTCGTGCCCGATGTCGAAGGTGGTCGTGAGCACGTCCTCGGGCCGCTGGTGCAGGCCCTGCGTCAGCTCGGCATAGGCCCGGGCGACCCGCGCCGGGGTCTCCTTCAGACCCTCACGCTCCGGGTCCTCCCCGATCGCCGCGAGCAGCTCGCGGACGGCCGCCTCCGCCCGCGCATGGTCGAACTCGGGGATGTCGCGCTCGGCGAGGCTGATCGGGTCGGTCATGGGCGGGTCCGTTCAGGCCGGAGGTTCGGGCGACGCGCCGTCGGCCGGGATGTCGCCATGGGTGTCGCCGCCGGGGCCGGGAGGCGTCAGGATGACGCTGCCCTGCTCCCTCTGGGCGAGCGCGCCCGCGGCTGCCCGGTCGCGGATCTCCTGCGGGATCTCGACCGGCGGGATGGCGCTCGGGGTGCGGTTGTCGGAACCGGTCCACGCGGGACGATCGGGGTGCAGGCGCAGCGGAATGAATATCTCCGCGATCTGGGCCTTGTCCAGCGTCTCCTTGTCGAGGAGCTCGAGGACGAGCGAGTCGAGCACGTCGCGGTTCAGCTCCAGCAGGTCGTAGGCCTCCTGGTGCGCGGTGGAGAGGAGGTTCTTGACCTCCTCGTCGATGATCGCGGCGACCTCTTCGGAGTAGTTGCGCTGGTGGCCCATGTCGCGGCCCAGGAACGGCTCGGAGTTGCTGTCGCCGAGCTTGATCGCACCGAGGCGATCGCTCATGCCGTACTGCGTGACCATCGCGCGGGCGAGGTTGGTCGCCTTCTCGATGTCGTTGCCGGCACCGCTGGTGACGTCGTGGAAGATCAGCGCCTCGGCCGCCATCCCGCCGAGCATGTAGGCCAGGCTGTCGAGCATCGCGCTGCGCGTCTGGCTGTACTTGTCCTCGTCGGGCAGCACCATCGTGTAGCCCAGGGCGCGACCGCGCGGCAGGATCGTCACCTTGTGCACCGGGTCGGTGCCGGGAAGCGCCGCGGCGACGAGGGCGTGGCCGCCCTCGTGGTAGGCCGTGATCAGCTTTTCCTTCTCGTTCATCAGACGCGTACGCCGCTGCGGACCCGCGATCACGCGGTCGATGGCCTCGTCGAGGCTCTTGTCGGTGATCAGCTTCTCGTTCTGGCGCGCGGTGAGCAGCGCGGCCTCGTTGAGGACGTTGGCCAGGTCGGCACCGGTGAAGCCGGGCGTACGGCGGGCCACGCTGAGCAGGTCGATGTCGGCCGCCATCGGCTTGCCGCGCGAGTGCACCTTCAGGACCTGGTGGCGACCGTTGAGGTCGGGGGCGTCGACACCGATCTGGCGGTCGAAGCGGCCCGGGCGGAGAAGGGCCGGGTCGAGCACGTCGGGCCGGTTGGTCGCGGCGATCAGGATGACGCCGCCGCGGACGTCGAAGCCGTCCATCTCGACGAGCAGCTGGTTGAGGGTCTGCTCGCGCTCGTCGTGACCGCCGCCCATGCCGGCGCCGCGGTGGCGACCGACCGCGTCGATCTCGTCGATGAAGACGATCGCAGGCGCGTTCTCCTTGGCCTGCTCGAACAGGTCGCGCACCCGGCTGGCGCCGACGCCGACGAACATCTCGACGAAGTCGGAGCCGGAGATCGAGTAGAACGGCACGGCGGCCTCGCCGGCGACGGCGCGGGCCAGCAGCGTCTTGCCGGTGCCGGGCGGGCCGTACAGCAGGACGCCCTTGGGGATCTTGGCGCCGACGGCCTGGAACTTGGCGGGCTCCTGGAGGAACTCCTTGATCTCGCCGAGCTCCTCGATCGCCTCTTCACAGCCGGCGACGTCGGCGAACGTCGTCTTCGGCATGTCCTTGGTGATCAGCTTGGCCTTGGACTTGGCGAACTGCATGACGCCGCGGCCACCACCCTGAGCCTGGTTCATCAAGAAGATGAAGAGCAGCACGATCAGCGCGAACGGGAGCAGCGTGACCAGCAGCGTGCTGATGATGCTGGGCTGGGGGAACGTGGAGTTGGAGTCCTCGATCGTGCCGGCGTCGATCTGCTCGTCGACCAGCGCGATCAGGCCCTCCTGCTGGCCGTCGATGTAGTGGGTGACGACCTTGTCGTTGTCCTCGCGGGTGCCCGAGTCGAGGGTCGCGCGGATCTCCTGGTCGGTCCCGTCGAACTCGATGTCCTTGACCTTGCCGTCCTGGATCCAGGAGCTGAGCTCCGAGGTCTTGACCTCGTCGTACCCGCCATTGGGCGCGAGGTACTGGATGGCCAGGAGGACGCCGAACATGGCCAGCACCATCCACAGCCAGGGACCCTTGAATATGCGCTTCACTTGCATCTTTCGCCGGAGGATCAGTATGTCTTGGGTGTCGCGATTCGAGCTTGTGCAGGCATTGTTTCAGGCGGGGTGAAAGCGGACGTCCCTCAGGAGTAGACGTGGGGCGCCAGCGTGCCGATGTCGCGCAGGTTGCGGTACTTCTCGCGGTAGTCCAAGCCGTAGCCCACGACGAACTCGTTGGGGATGTCCCAGCCGATGTACTTCGGCTCCACCGGCATGCTCAGCGCCTCCGGCTTGCGCAGGAGCGTGGCGATCTCGACGCTCGCCGGGCCACGGCTGCCGAGGCTGTTGACCAGCCAGCTCAGTGTCAGCCCGGTGTCGATGATCTCGTCCACGATCAGCACGTGCCGGCCGGTGATGTCGGTGTCGAGGTCCTTGAGGATCCGCACCACGCCGCTGGACTTGGTGCCCGAGCCGTAGGAGCTGATCGCCATCCAGTCCATCTCGACGTGCCGCGGCAGCGCCCGTGAGAGGTCCGCCATCACCATCACCGCGCCGCGCAGGACGCCGACCATGAGCAGGTCGTGGCCCTCGTAGTCCGCCGCGATCTGGACGGCCATCTCGCCCAGCCGCTCCTGGATCTGCGCTTCGGTGAACAACACGTTGACGAGGTCGCTCTGCACCTGGGCTGACTCCATGGCGTCAGCGTAGATGCAGACCACCCTCCCGGCGCCACGGGTCCGTTCGCCGTACGGCGGGCCGGGGGCAATCGCGTCCGTGGGGATTTCCACTCGAGCGAGTGGAAGTTCATCGGGGGCTGAGCGCTGGTGCGCCGATCCCGGCCTGGATTTCCACTCGAGCGAGTGGAAGTTCATCAGGCGGTACGGCGCAGCGCCGGGCCGCCAACCTTCAGGCTGCCGCAGCCTGACCCGGAAAGTGCGGCCGCCACTCGTCGCTGGGCCGGTCGGGCAGGCCAGGTAGGCCGCGCGCGAACAGCACCCGGAACACTCGGTCGACGGTCTCCTGCGGCCGCTTGTAGACCCCCGCGGCGACCACGACGAGGATGCGCCAGTCATCGTCGTCGATGGCCTCGCGGCGCTCGAGATCGCTCTCCCACTGCTCGATGCGCTCGACGTGGTGCCGTCCGTCGTACTCCACGACCACGCGCACGTCGGGCCAGCTCAGGTCGTAGCGCCGGATCTCCATGCCGTCCTCGTCGCGGATGCTGAGGTTGACCACCGGCTCGGGCAGGCCCGCCAGCACGATCAGCATCCGCAGACGTGACTCCATGGGCGAGTCGACGCGGGCGCGGACCCAGCGGGCTGCTTGTCGTGCCAGGACCCCTGCCCGTCCACCCGCCAACTTCGCGGCGCGCTTGAGCTGGCTGATGCGGACGCCCTGGCGCCGGACCATCCAGTCGCCCGCAACCACGAGCTCGACCAACGCCAGCTCCTCGGCCAGCTCGACGAACAGGTCCGTCAGCACGGACACGCGCACGCCCTGCACGACGGCGACGTCCGCTCCAGGGCGGTGATGGGTGGTCACGCCCCGTCGACGGAGCCGATGCACGTCGTGGGACACGGTCACGTGCTCGCCGGGCCGAGTGCTGACGGGGACCTTCCACACGCGGGCGGCCGAGGCATGCGAGGCGAACGCGTCGTCGAAGTAGCAGGCGAGAGCCGCCTTCACTCTCAGCAGTGCCGAATCCGGCACCTCGGCCGAGACGATGATGCCGTGGAGAAGCCGCCGAAAGGCCGGCGAGTCGACGTACGAGCGCGGGTAACCGGCGCGGAGAGCCCGGAACCGGGGGAACGGCTCGCGGGGGTTGTAGGGACGTTTGCGGTGCATGCCAGAAGCGTGCCCCGATCTCACCGGTCGCTGCAGAAGTTATCCACAGGGCTGGGTGGCGGGCGCATCGACTGCTCGACAGCCCTCCGATGGATTTCCACTCGAGCGAGTGGAAGTCCATCGGAGGGCTGAGCGTGATTGCGCCCAACCGGCCCTGAACTTCCACTCGTACGAGTGGAAGTTCAGG
>JBDSPC010000428.1:0-3534 GCA_039914485.1 Nocardioides sp. | reverse complement strand
TCCGCACGACCGGCTTCGAGGAGGTCGGCCTACTGTCGCTGTCCAGCGCCGACCACACCGAGATCGCCGAGGTCGCGAAGGGCCTGGCCGACCGCTACGAGGGCTCGAACGTCTCGCTCTCCCTACCCTCGACCCGCGTCGACGCCTTCAACATCACCCTCGCCAACGAGTTCTCCCGCAACGGTCGCCGTTCGGGGCTGACCTTCGCGCCCGAGGGCGGCAGTGAGCGGATCCGCAAGGTGATCAACAAGATGGTCACCGAGGACGACCTGATCAACACCGTCGCTGCGGCGTACAGCCACGGCTGGCGGCAGGTGAAGCTCTACTTCATGGTCGGGCTCCCCACCGAGACAGACGAAGACGTGCTGCAGGTCGCCGAGCTGGCCAAGAAGGTTATCGCCAAGGGCCGTGAGGTGACGTGTCACAACGACATCCGCTGCACCGTGTCCATCGGCGGCTTCGTGCCCAAGCCGCACACGCCGTTCCAGTGGGCCGCCCAGCTCGACCACGAGACCACGGACGTGCGCCTGAAGAAGCTGCGCGACACCGTGCGCGACGACAAGCGCTACGGCCGGGCCATCGGCTTCCGCTACCACGACGGCAAGCCCGGCATCGTCGAGGGGTTGCTCTCGCGCGGCGATCGGCGGGTCGGCGCGGTCATCGAGCAGGTGTGGCGCGACGGCGGTCGATTCGACGGCTGGAGCGAGCACTTCTCCTTCGACCGCTGGATGGCCGCCGCCGACCTCGGTCTGGCCGGAACCGGTGTCGATGTCGGTTGGTACACCACCCGTGAGCGCGACTACGACGAGGTGCTCCCGTGGGACCACCTCGACTCGGGTCTCGACAAGGACTGGCTGTGGGGTGACTGGGAGGACGCCCTCGCGGTCGCGGACGGTTCCTCCGACGTCGAGATCGAGGACTGTCGCTGGACCCCGTGCTACGACTGCGGCGTGTGCCCGGAGATGAACACCGAGATCCAGATCGGCCCCACGGGCCAGACGCTGTTGCCGCTCGCCGTCATCTGAGGGCCCTCGATGTCGGTGCCACCGGCTGGCCGACGGCACCGAGGTCGACCTGACGGCCGAGCAGTTCACCCCGGACGAAGTGGTCGTCGACGGCCAGGTGGTCGTCAGGCCGCCCGATGCGCCGCGACGGCACCGGGAGCAGTGCGAGCTCCTTCGCGACCGGGTGCTCCATGGCGGCCACCCCGCTGGTTGAGCAGGCGCGTCAGCGCCGTGTCGAAACCGAGGCAGTTGTCCCTCCGTTCACCCGATGATCTTGTCGGTCTTGCGAAGTGCCTCGTCGACGACGTCACGGTCGGCCTCGATGCACGGGTGGACGACCCCGACCGAGATGGTGCTGTCCGAGACGCGCACACTGGCCGTGATCGGATCCCGCTCGAGGTTGCTCCACGCTTCACCCGCGTGCGTGCCGGAGTCCGTGACCTTCCAGCCCGATCCGACCAGCGCCTGCGCGGCCCGCTCGACCTGGGCTGACGGATCGCCCTCACCCGACACGGTGAGAACGGCGCGGTACTGCACCGACGACACCGGCTCGACGCCGCACGACACGTAGCGACCCGACGCCGAGGGCACCTGGAAACCCGCGGCAGCCAGGTCGTCCGCGACGTCTCGCACGCCCTGCGTGACCTGTTCGTGCATCTGGTCCACCGAGACCACCGAATCCTCCTCGTTGGGCTCTGAAGCGCACCCGCCGAAGGCCAGCATCGCGCCGATGGCCAGGCCTGCGGCACCCATCCGTCCCATTCTCATCGTTCGGTGTCCTTCGTCGTGTCGGATCGGCCGGGAATGTCCTGCGTCGGGTCGCGATCCCACTCGGGGTCTCTGGCCGTGCGCCACCACGGATCTTCACTGTGATCGGCCTCGTTGACGTCGCCACCGTGCCCATCGACGATCCTGCCGATGTTGTAGAGCGACTCACTGTCCGGCTCCAGGTAGGAGCCGTGCGAGTCGCTGTAGTCACGGTTGTCTCCTCGATCGGTGTCCTCCGCCTCGAAGCGGGTCGCGTCGAAGTTCTCGGAGGACGGGTCCGTGCCCAGGCCGACCGGCCCCTTGCCGACCCAGCCCTCGTCCCCGAGGAAGGCCACGCCGTCTCGACTGTTGCGACCGACGTAGACGTGGTCCTCGCCCACTCCCAGGTCGCCGGCCTTGTCGGCGGGACCGGCACCGGGACTTCCGATCAGCACCACGTCGTCCGCCTTGGCGCCATGCTCCCCGAAGGCGTACGCGGTCGTCGTCGAGCCATAGCTGTGACCGATCGCCGTGAGGTGCGCGGGGTCGTCGCTGCGTGAGGCGCGCAGGCCGTCGATCGCGTTCGCGAGGTTCTCACCACCTTCGTCGGCCCGCCCCTCGCCTGCGGTTGCCGGGTCGAACGGACCGGAGGGCGCGTCGTAGCCGAGCCAGAACATCGTGGCCACACTCGAGCCGTCACCGCCGTACCGCGCTGACTCATGGAGGCTCATCATGTTGTTGGTGTATCTCTCGGTGTCACCCATGTCGGTGCTGATGCCGGGGGTGAACACCGACACGTCGTCTGCCGTGTCCAGGTCGCCGACGGCGATCGCCACCTCGCCGTCACCGTCGTGGAGGCCGGGCTTGTACAACCACAGTTGGCCACCCACGGGCTCGTCCGTCGTCGGATCGATGTAGCTGTCGGCGCTGTTGAGAGCGTTCTGCGCCTGGGTGGCGTTGGCGAGGATCTTCTCCTCGTCCGGGTCGATGGTGCCGTCGCGATCCTTCGCGCCGAGGCGAGCCAGGTCGTCCTCGAGCAGGATCCGGTTGGCGTCGTCGCGGGCGCTGGCCGGCAGGCCGTCGGCGCTGCCGATGACGTCGGGATAGGCGGAGGTGACCGCCTCGCGCTCCTCGTCGGTGAGCCCGTCCCACCAGGCCGCGATGTCCTCGGGGGACGAGTCGTCGCCCGGGGAGCCGGGCTTGTGCATCGCATCGTCGGCGAGCGGTGAGCTGCCGCCGTCCTCGGAGACGGCCTCGGCGAGCTGGTCGCTGCCCTCGAACGCGGAGCGCACGAGATCCTCCGCGTCGCGCACCTTCACCTGGAACGCGTCGTGGTCGGTGACCAGCAGCGCGTAGTCGGTCTTGAGGTAGCCCGCGGAGATCCGCCAGAGGATCTCCTGGCCCTCCGTCACGTCGGTCGCGGCGTTGATCTCCTCGATCAGGCTCGTGCGCCGGCTGTCGAGGTCGCGCTTGCGCTCGACGAGGTCGTCGTAGTCGCGGTCCAGGTCGCGCAGCGTGTCGGCGTGGGCCGAGCATGCCCGGGCGACCCGGCGAGCGGTCTGCGCGAGGGTCTCGTGCTCCCCGGCCGCACGGCCTGCCGCCTCGACGTACTTCTTCTGGGTGACTCCGTAGAAGTACCTGATCTCGGCCGCGACCTGTGCGCGGTCGGAGAACTCCTCATAGCGCGAGCAGACGGCGTAGATCACCGTCGCGAAGTCGTCGACGCCGTCCGCGTCGCCTTCGGGCTCGATCAGCTCCGGCTCCGACGCCGGGATGACGATGG
>JBDSPC010000420.1:0-6689 GCA_039914485.1 Nocardioides sp. | reverse complement strand
GGCGACATCACCGTCGAGGAGGCCGAGCAGGTCCTCAAGGACTACCAGCTGCAGCTCGAGCGGGTCTTCACCGAGGTCCGCGAGGCCAGCAACGACGCGGTCTCCGAATGGACGACCGTCCCCGACTACCCCGACAAGCCGGCCGGCGAGTTCACCACCGCCGTCGGCCCCGAGGTGCTCAAGCGGATCGCCGACGCCTACGTCACCCCGCCGGAGGGCTTCACCGTCCACCCGAAGGTGATGCCGCAGCTGCAGCGTCGCTCCAACGCGATCACCGCCGGTCCGATCGACTGGGGCACCGGCGAGATCCTGGCGTTCGGCTCGCTGCTGATGGACGGTCGCCCCGTGCGCCTGGCCGGTCAGGACTCGCGCCGTGGCACGTTCGTCTCGCGGTTCGCGACCATCATCGACCGCAACAACGCCGATGAGTGGACCCCGCTGACCAACCTCACCGAGGACCAGGCCAAGTTCCACGTCTACGACTCGCTGCTCTCCGAATACGCCGCCCTCGGCTTCGAGTACGGCTACTCGGTGGCGCGTCCCGACGCGCTGGTCCTGTGGGAGGCGCAGTTCGGTGACTTCGTCAACGGCGCCCAGACCGTGATCGACGAGTTCATCTCGGCCGGCCAGACCAAGTGGCGCCAGCAGTCCGGCGTCGTGCTCCTCCTCCCCCACGGCTACGAGGGCCAGGGTCCCGACCACAGCTCGGCCCGCATCGAGCGCTTCCTCACCATGTGCGCCGAGGACGCGATGGTGGTCGCGCAGCCGTCGACGCCCGCGTCCTACTTCCACCTGCTGCGTCGGCACTCGCTCGGCGAGGAGCACCGTCCGCTGATCGTGTTCACGCCGAAGTCGATGCTCAAGCGCAAGGAAGCCGCCTCGCAGCCCGACGACTTCACCGGCGACACGACGTTCCGTCCCTTCATCGGCGACGAGACGGCCGATCAGGCCTTGGTCGAGACGCTGCTGCTCTGCTCGGGTCGCGTCACCTGGGACCTGATGGTGGAGCGGGCCAAGCGGGACGACGGCGAGACGTTCGCCGTCGGTCGCGTGGAGCGGCTCTACCCGCGACCGGTCGACGAGATCGTGGCCGAGATCGCGAAGTACCCCAACCTCAAGGCAGTCCGCTGGGTGCAGGACGAGCCGATCAACATGGGCCCGTGGCCGCACTACCAGCTCAACGTGTGGCCCGGTCTCGACGTCACCGTCGAGCCCGTCACCCGGCCCGAGTCCGCCTCGCCGTCGGTGGGCACGATCAAGCGCCACGCGGAGGAGCAGAAGTCGCTGCTCGACGCGGCCTTTGCCTCACCTGCCCCCAAGCCGGCCGGCGACTACTGAGGCACGATGTACTTCACGGACCGAGGGCTCGAGGAGCTCGTCAAGCGCCGGGGTGACGAAGAGGTCACCCTGGCGTGGTTGGCCGAGGAGCTGCAGGTGTTCGTCGACACCTTCCCCGAGTTCGAGACGCCGATCGAGCGTTTCGCCACCTGGCTGGCGCGCAGCGACGACCCCGAGGACTGACCCTCAGGCGTCGTCGTCCATGGCGCGCTTCGCCGACTCCCGGATCTCGAAGATCTCCGTGGCGAAGCCGCCGATGGAGCCGGCGACGTCCTTGACGGCGCCGGTGACGATCGTCGTGACCTGACCGACCGCCGTCGCGGCGGCCGCGACGGTGTCCTGGACAGCGTCCTTGCGGATCTCGTTCTTGCTCAGCCTGGTCATGACGCCAGTGTCACGCGGCGACGGCAGGCTCGGCAACCGGCGTCGTCTCCTGAGACGGCGTGCGGTTGGGCAGCGCCATCCGGCAGATCTTGCGGGCGACGCTGAACAGCTGCTTGGAGAGCGAGCCGGTGTTGTACGCCAGGCCGTAGCGCTCGCAGATCTCCTTGACCTCGCCGGCGAGCTCGGGGTAGCGGCGCGCCGGGATGTCGGGGAACAGGTGGTGCTCGATCTGGTGGCTGAGGTTGCCGCTCATGAGGTGGAAGAGCTTGCTGCCCTCGATGTTCGCCGAGCCGAGCAGCTGGCGGTAGTACCAGTGACCGCGCGACTCCTCGCGACCGTTCGGCCCCTCGATGTCGAGGCACTCCTCCTCGCTGAAGGTGGCCACGCCGGCCGGGAAGTGACCGCAGAAGATGATGTTGAAGGCCCAGATGTTGCGGATCAGGTTGGCGGTCGCGTTGCCGGCGAGCGTCAGCGGGAACAGCGGACCGGTGAGCGCCGGGAACAGCACGTAGTCCTTCAGCGCCTGGCGACGCACCTTGCGCATGATGCCGGCGTGGAGGGGCTTGTTCTCCTCCCACTCACGCGTGCCCTTGACGAGGTTCTCCACCTCGAGGTCGTGCATGGCGACGCCCCACTCGAAGAACAGCATCAGGCCCAGCGCATAGACCGGGTTGCCGAGGTAGTAGGGGTGCCACGGCTGCTCCTCGTCCATCCGCAGGATGCCGTAGCCGATGTCGCGGTCCAAGCCGTGCACGTTGGTGAAGGTGTGGTGGATGTAGTTGTGGCTGTACTTCCACTGCTCGCCGGGGCACACGTTGTCCCAGTCGTAGATGCGGGAGTTGAGCTTGGGGTCGCCCATCCAGTCGTACTGCCCGTGCATCACGTTGTGGCCGATCTCCATGTTCTCCAGGATCTTTGAGACGGAGAGGGCCGCGACGGCGAGCGGCCAGGCGGGCGGCAGGTAGAACAGCGCCCGGCCGGCGACCTCGAACTGGTGCTGGCGCTTGACGACGCCTCGGATGTACGCCGCATCGTCCTCGCCGAGGTCGGCGATGACGCGCTGGCGGATGGCGTCGAGCTCGCGACCGAACTCGTCGAGCTCGTCGCGGGTCAGGGTCTTCGTCCTGGTGGTCATTCGACTTCCCTTCAGAGGTCCACGGAGCAGTCGCCGACGGGCGCGCTCACGCAGATGCGGATGTCTTCGTCGGGCAGGGAGGATTCCTCGCCCGTCAGGATGTTGCGGACGGTGCCGTCGGTCTTGCGTGAGGTGCACGAGAAGCAGATGCCCATCCGGCAGCCGAACTCGGGCTTCAGGCCCAGCGCCTCGGCCTGCTCGAGCAGGGACGCGCCGTCGTTGGCCGCGGACTGCCCGGAGCGGGCGAAGGTGACCTCTCCCTCGGTGGAGCCGCTCGCCACCCGCGGCGGCTTGAAGAACTCCACCCGGAGGCGATCGGAGCCGGCGTAGGCCTCGGTGACCAGGTCGACCAGTCCGCCCGGCCCGCAGACCCAGGTGTCGGTCTCGCGATGGTCCGGGACGAGGCGACGCAGCTCGAACTCGCTGAACACCTGGTCGCCGTACCGGAGATGCACGTCGACGTGGTTGTCGGCCGCGGCGATCTCGGCCAGCTCGGCGGCGAAGATCTGGTCGGCCTCGCTGCGGGCGAAGTGCAGGAACGTGACCTTGCGGTTGGCGCGGCCGTCGTACCCGTCACGCAGCAAGGTGCGGACGATGGACATCGCGGGTGTGATGCCCGATCCACCGGTGATGAAGAGTAGGCGGTTGTTGGTCGGGGTGGCCGCGCTCTCGTGCAGCGTGAAGTCACCGGCGGCCTGGCTCAGGTGCACCATCTGTCCGGGCCGCGCGTCGTGGACCAGGAACCTGCTGACCTGCCCCTCCTCGTGGGCGCGGATCGTCAGGGTGATCTGCTCCCCCGGCAGCGACGCCGCGGACGAGATGGAGAAGCACCGGGTCAGCCGGCGGGCGCTGCCCGGCAGCTCGACGCCGACCTGGACGTACTGCCCGGCCCGGTGACCGCGCCAGGTGCTGGTGGGCTGCAGGGTGACGGTCGCGACGCAGGCGCCGGGGGTCTCGGTCTCGCGGCGTACGGCGACGACGCGCGCTCGCACATCGGTCGCCGCCCACATCGGGTTGAGCTGCTCGAGGTAGTGGTCGACGCCGTGCGGCGAGGCCAGCGCGGCCGCGACCCGGGACCTCAAGAGAGTCGTGACGAGTGCCATCGAGGTCTCCCTTCCGAAGTTTCAGTGAACGTGTGTTCACTGACGAGTGTGTCGGGATCCGCGCTCACGGTCAACGCGCCGTGCGCGTGATCCACGCCACGCCGTGCACACGCGTCCACTCAACGGGCTGGTCTACGATCGCGGACATGGCTGGAGCGAGCGAGGTGACCGAGACGCGCGTGGAGCGCAAGGAGCGCACGCGGCGTGCGATCCTTGACGCCGCCCTCGAGCTGACCGACGGCACCAGCCTCGTGGCGATCTCGCTGCGTCAGGTCGCCAAGGAGGTCGGCGTCGTGCCGACCGCGTTCTACCGCCACTTCGACTCCGTCGAGTCGCTGGGCCTGGCCCTCGTCGACGAGAGCTTCGAGTCGTTGCGGGGGTTGTTGCGCGAGGTCTGGCGCCGCTCCCCCGAGTTCCGCGACTACATCGACGGCTCGCTGCCCGTGCTCGCCGACCACGTGCGCGCGCACTCGGCGCACTACGCGTTCATCGTGCGCGAGCGCACCGCCGGTCCACCACGCGTGCGCGACGCGATCCGGCACGAGATCGAGCTGATCACCCGCGAGCTCGCGACCGACGTGGCGCGGGTGCCGGGCACCGAGTCCTACTCGACCGAGCACCTCAACCTGCTCGCCGACCTGATCGTCTCCTTCGTGGTGACGACGGCCGAGCGGTTGATCGAGGAGCCGGGCGCGGAAACGAGGATCGTTGCCGACACCCGGACGCAGCTGCGGATGCTGATGGTCGGCGCGCTCAACTGGGAGTCCCGGCGCTAGATTCCCACGCGTGGGACTCGCCAAGGCTGAGGAGCTTCGTCAGGTCCCGGGTCGCGGCACGACCGGGCGCACGGTCACGTCCGGGATCGTCGCGTCGGGCGGCAGGTCGAGCACGTGCAGTGCCGTCGAGACGACGGTCTCCGGCGTGATCCACCTCGACGAGTCATAGGTGCTGCCTTCCTGCGCGTGCACCTTCTCCTGCATCGGGGTGGCGGTCCGGCTCGGGTAGATGGTCGTGACCCGGACACCCGCCTCCATCTCCTCGGCGCGCAGTGCGTCCGCGAGCGCTCGCAGCCCGAACTTGGACGCGGCGTACGCCGACCAGTCGGCGTTCGCCGTCAGGCCGGCCGACGAGTTCACGAACATCACCAACCCCCGGCCTGCGCGCAGGTGCGGGAGGAACTCCCGCGTCAGCACGGCCGGTGAGGTGAGGTTGACGGCGAGCTGCTCCTCCCACTCGTGGAGCCGCAGCCGGGACACCGGGCCGAGCTCGACGACCCCGGCCACGTGCAGCAGCGAGTCGACGGGACCATCGACCTGGCGACCGAGGCCGTTGAGCGTGCCCGGGTCGGCGAGGTCGGCGAGCAGCACCTGCGCCTGTGGGAAGTCGGCGGCCAGGGCTGCCGAGCTCGTGTCGTTGCGAGCCAGGAGGACGAGCCGGTCGCCGCGCTCGGCCAGGCTCCGAGCGAGGACCGCTCCGATGCCCGACGTCGCTCCGGTCAGGACGTGGGTCTTCACCGGGTCAGCACGATCTTGCCGAAGACGTCGCCCTTCGCCATCGCGGCGAAGCCGTCACGGGCCTGCTCCATCGGCAGGACGTGGTCG
The DNA here is from genome assembly GCA_039914485.1 of Nocardioides sp. Taxonomy (GTDB): domain Bacteria; phylum Actinomycetota; class Actinomycetes; order Propionibacteriales; family Nocardioidaceae; genus Nocardioides. Next base: position 1,128 of record JBDSPC010000420.1, on the reverse strand, counting down.
ATCAGCGGCTTCGTGCCGGTCGCGTCGAGCAGGTTGACCAGGGAGGCCAGCTCGCCGCGCGTCCCCATGGTGGAGCCGATGACCTGAAGCTGGAGGAAGAAGATCCGGGTCAGCTCGGCGTCGTCGAGGTTGGGCCCGCTGGTGGTGCCACTGATCACGATCTTGCCGCCGGGGCGCAGCGACCGGATCGAGTGCGACCAGGTGGCGCGGCCGACGGTCTCCATCGCGGCGTCCACCTTGACCGGCAGCCGGGCTCCGGACTCGAAGACCTCGTGCGCGCCGATCTCCAGGGCGCGGACCCGCTTGCCCTCGTCACGACTGGTGGCCAGCACCTTGAGCCCGCCGGCACGTGCCAGCGTGATCAGCGCGGTGGCGACTCCCCCGCCGGCACCCTGCACGAGCACCGTGTCCCCGGCCTTGAGGCCGCCCTGGGTGAAGAGCATGCGATACGCCGTCAGCCAGGCCGTCGGCAGGCACGCGGCCTCCTCGAAGCTCATCGAGGCAGGCTTGGGAATGACGTTGGTGCGCGGCACGACGACTTTGTCGGCGAACGTCCCCTGGTGCCGCTCGGAGAGCAGCGACCGCTTCGGGTCGAACGTCTCGTCGCCTGCCCAGTCGGGGTCGCTGATGACGGCGTGCACGACGACCTCGTTGCCGTCCTCGTCGAGCCCGGCCGCGTCGCAGCCCAGGATCATCGGCAGCGACTCCTGCTTCAGGCCCACCCCGCGCAACGACCAGAGGTCGTGGTGGTTGAGGCTCGCGGCCTTGACGGTGACGGTCGTCCAGCCGGGTGGCGGCGTCGGGTCGGGTCGCTCACCGACCACGAGGCCGGACAGCGGGTCGTCGGACGAGAAGGCATCGGCGTACACGGCAAACATGGCACCGACCCTAGCGAGCCGTGCACCCGGCAGGGTCAGCGGCGGGCGACCCCGTCGCGACGTGCGGCCTCGGCCACGGCTTCGCGTACGGCGCCGGGGACCCGCGGGTCGAACGGCGACGGGATGATCAGGTCCTCCGAGAGGTCGTCACCGACGAGGTCGGCGAGCGCGGTGGCGGCGGCCAGCTTCATGTTCTCGGTGATCGCCGTCGCGTGCACGTCGAAGGCGCCGCGGAAGATCCCCGGGAAGG
>JBDSPC010000415.1:0-6446 GCA_039914485.1 Nocardioides sp. | reverse complement strand
GGGCCGACCCGGGCTTGAGGACCTCGTTGCCGGGCAGGGAGTAGGTGATGTCGCCCGACAGCGCCAGCTGCTCGACGCGCTGCGGCAGCGGAGTGTGGGGCGGCGCGATCAGGTCGCCCGTCGAGTCGGCGGGCGCCACGACGGGGGTGGCCTCGGTCGGCGCCTCGGCGAAGAGGTCGATGCCGAGGTCGACACCGGAGTCTCCTGCTGACAGGTCGGGCTTCTTGCGGCGCTTCTTGATCTCGCGGTCGGACAGCACCGGGGTGTCGTAGGCGGGGTCGCCCATCTCCGGGTCGATCTCGTCGAGCATGCTGCGCCGACGGGTGCGCATCGGCTTGGTGGTGTCGTTCTCGGCCGCGTCGTCCTCCGAGGGCGCGGTGCGGCCGAGCAGCTTGTCGCGGGTCGCGGCGAGCTTGACCGGGATCTGGTAGACGGGCGTGGCGGTGATGATCAGCACGCCGAAGAAGGCGAGCAGGACCAGCACCGGGACCACGACGTAGGCCGTGCGGAGCAGGTCGAGCAGCAGGCTGGACATGACGAACCCGACCGCGCCACCGGCCTGCTGCAGCTCGCTGGCATCGCCGAGCTCGGGCTGCGGGTTGCCGTTGGCGATGTGCACGATGCCGAGGAGGCCCAGCGCGAAGGCCGACCAGCCGATGACTTGCCGGCCCACCGGGCCGTTGTGCTCGGGATCGCGCAGCGTGCGCCACCCGGCGTACAGGACGAAGAACGGGACGAGCCAGCCGACCTTGCCGACGGCTCCGGCCGTCATCTGGCGCAGGAACTCCATCACTCCGCCTGGCAGCTGCCACCAGACGGAGGCGGCGATGACCAGGGCGAGGCCGATCAGGAACAGGCCCGCGCCGTCTCGACGGTGCTCGGGCTCGAGGTCACGAGCCGAGCGCCCGATGGAGCGAGCGATCGCGCCGACGGCGTGTGCGATGCCCAGCCAGATCGAGGCGATGACGCGACCGAACGCGCCGAAGGTGCGCGAGACCGGACCGGGACCGTTGCGTACGGCGCGTGGTGCCGGGCGCTTCGCCGGGGTGCGCGAGCGGCCCTTGGCCGCACCGCGTGCGGGCGCGGCCCTGCCCCGGGCCGGCTTGGTGGTCGGTCGCTTGGAAGTCGTACCCCGAGATCGCGTGTTCGCAGTCGTCTTGGACGTGCTCGAACTCCGCGAACCCGGCGGGGAAGACGTACGGGTCGCCATGGCTTCGACCCTAGTCCCAAGTCACATCAGCCCCACGCACCACAGGTGCGTGTCGGTGCACATCTGGTTGGCTCGCGCAGGCCCGATGGAATGGACGAATCACGGAAAATCAGTCCTGTTACACGAATACATCCTTGAGGGGCTTCCCGTAACAGACATTGCTTCATAAGGTGTCGCAGGTCACTCGGGCGGCTCGGTTCCGAGTGCATTCGGAACATGGAGGACCCTCTCGTGAAACTCCTCAAACAAGGAGTCGCGCTGGCGATGGTGGGAGTCGGCCTCGTGGCCGCACCCGCGATGCAGGCGCAGGCAACCCCCACGGCCTCATCCGCCGCTGCCAAGGACACCGGTGTGCAGGCCATGAAGAACGAGGCCAACGGTCTCGTCGCCCTCTCCGGTGAGAGTGCGACCGGGCACGTCGGCTTCATCCGGCTCAAGGGCAACGGCGACCTGATGCCGTCGAAGTCGGCCAGCTCGAAGGCCGGCGCCGCCACCAAGGCGACTGCCTACCTCGACAAGTACGCCGCCAACTTCGGCGCCCGACCCGGCGAGCTCGTCCAGTCCGGTGTCAGTGCCAACGAGGCCGGCTGGACCGTCACGTTCACCCAGTCCTACAAGTCGCTGCCGGTCTTCGGGTCGATGCTGCGTGCCCACGTGGACGACCAGGGCGACCTCACCTCGGTCAACGGCTTCACCGCTCCCGACCTGTCCCTGTCCACGACGCCGGCCATCAGCGCCGCCGCGGCCGCCGAGCGTGCTGTCGGCACCGTGCGCGCCAACCCGCCCGGTCACGAGGGTGACGCCGACGTGAGCGGCATCAGCGCCGCGACCACCGACCTCAGCGTCTACCGCCTCGGCTCCACCAAGGGTGAGGCCGGCAAGCCGGTCCTGGCCTGGGTGGTGGAGGTGACCAACCGCGCCAACGTGCGCGACATCGTCTTCCTCGACGCCACGTCGGGCAAGCTCATCAACCGCTACTCGATGATCCACGACGACCTCTACCGCGAGCTGTACGAAACCTCCTACGAGCGCAAGAACCTGAAGTGGCACGAGGGCCAGAAGTTCCCGGGCAAGCTCGACGTCGACCAGCAGAACGAGATCCTCGCCACCGGTGAGGCCTACTGGTTCTTCAAGAACGGCTTCGACCGCGACTCCTACGACGGCAACGGCCACAAGATGATCACGGTCAACAACGACCCGTCGATCTCGTGCCCCAACGCCAACTGGAACGGCGTCACCACCAACTACTGCAGCGGCGTCTCCTCCGACGACGTCGTCGCACACGAGTGGGGCCACGCCTACACCGAGTACACCCACGGCCTGATCTACCAGTGGCAGTCGGGCGCGCTCAACGAGGCCTACTCCGACATCTGGGGCGAGACCGTCGACCTGATCAACGGCCGCATGGACGAGGATGAGGGCAACATCAAGGCGCCGCGCACCGTTGACGCCTGCTCGACGCACTCTGCCGCCTTCACCGAGGTGCTGATCAACGCGCCCGCCGACATCGCCAAGACGTGCCAGGCAGGTGCCGCTGCCTTCGGTCCGGCCCTCACCCAGGCCGGGATCACCGGCGACGTCGTCCTCGCCGTCGACAACGGCCAGCCCGCTCCGGACGGCACGCCCAGCACGAGCACGTCCGACGCCTGCACCGCGTTGACCAACGCGGCCGCAGTGGCCGGCAAGGTCGCACTCGTCGACCGGGGCGCGTGCGGCTTCGCGATCAAGGTCAAGAACGCGCAGAACGCCGGCGCCAAGGCAGTCCTGGTCGCCGACAACGTCGAAGCCACCCCCGCCGGGATGGCCGGCACGGACGCCACGATCACGATCCCGTCGGTGCGCATTCGCCTCAGTGACGGCAACCTGATCAAGTCCAAGCTCACGCCCGGTCCGGTCAACGTGACCCTGCGCGAGCGTCCGGTCGATCGCGAGGACTCCTACCGCTGGCTCCAGGGTGAGGACTCCACCGCCTTCGGTGGAGCGATCCGCGACCTGTGGTCGCCGACCTGCTACGGCGACCCCGGCAAGGTGTCGGACGCCGAGTACTACTGCGCCGCGGATGACGGTGGCGGTGTCCACAGCAACTCCGGTGTGCCGAACCACGGCTACGCCCTGCTGGTGGACGGCGGCACCTACAACGGCACCACCGTGCGTGGCATCGGTCTGGACAAGGCCGCGGCGATCTACTTCCGGGCGATGAACGAGTACCAGACCCCGGTGACCGACTTCGCGGATCACGCCGACTCCCTCCAGGCGTCGTGCACGGACCTGACGAACAAGCGGATCTACAAGCTCTCGACGGCGCCCAACAGCCGGGCTGCGTCGACGCAGAAGATCATCGCCGACGACTGCGCCCAGGTGGCAGCGATGGCCACTGCGGTCGAGCTTCGCCAGGACCCGGTGCAGTGTGCCTTCAAGCCGCTGCTCGACCCGAACACTCCCGCCCTCTGTGGCGAGGGTGGCACGGAGACGCAGGTCTGGTCCGAGGACTTCGAGGACGGCCTGGCCGGCTGGACCCCGGCGCAGCAGGTGGTGTTCAGCGGCGGCTTCGGTCAGCCGTGGGAGGCCTCGACTGCTGCTCCCGGTGACCACGCGGGTGGGGTCGCCTACGGTCCCGCTCCCGATCGGGGTGACTGCTCGGGAGGCGCCAACGACTTCTCCAGCAGCGACTCGATCACCAGCCCGGCGATCTCCATCCCGGCCGGCAATGCGGCCGCTCGGATGGCGTTCGAGCACTACGTCGCCACCGAGAACGGCTACGACGGCGGCAACGTGAAGATCAGCGTCAACGGCGGAGCGTTCACCACGATCCCCGCCACGGCCTACCTCTTCAACAAGCCGGGCAAGCTCACCGATGCGTCCACCAACACCAGCCCGCTGGCTGGTCAGGACGGGTTCACCGGCACCGACGGTGGCGAGATCGGCGGCTCCTGGGGCACCTCGCAGGTCGACCTGACCAAGGTCGGCGTCAAGGGTGGCGACAGCGTGTCGTTCCGGTTCGACATCGGGCGTGACGGTTGTGGCGGTCTCGACGGCTGGTACGTCGACAACGTCGAGGTCGTGACCTGCGTCCTCGCCGCACCGGCGGCCAGCACGGAGGGTCGTCGCAGCTGACGCCTCACCACCACAGCACGACCTGAACACCAGCGAGGCCCCGACTCACGTCGGGGCCTCGTTGCGTGTGCCGATCAGGTGGCCGGGGCAGGCAGCACCAGCCGGAAGGTGCTGCCCCGGCCCAGGGTCGAGTCCACCTCGATCCGGCCGCCGTGCCCCTCGGCGATCCGGCGGGAGATGGCGAGTCCGAGCCCGGTCCCAGGCAGCGACAGAGCCTCGGGGTTGCTGGAGCGGTGGAACGTCGAGAACAGGTGGCTGCGGTCCACGCGCGAGATGCCGATGCCGTTGTCGGCCACCGTGACGTGCACCAGGGCCTCCGCCAGCCCCACCTCGACAACGACCCGGCCGCCGGCTCGGGTGTACTTCACGGCGTTGCCGATCAGGTTGTTCAGCACCGTGCCGAGCTCGTCGGGGTCCCCCGTGGCCTCGACCCGGCCAGGCGGGCGGTCGAAGGAGACCTCCACTCCCCCTGACTCGGCCTGCTGGCTCAGCAGCTCGATGGCCGAGTCGGCGAGCTCGACCAGGTCGACACGCCGGCGTACGGACCCGCGACGCTCCTGGACCTGGGCGTAGTTCAGGAGGTTCTGGATCAGCCGGTCGAGGCGGTTGGCGTTGCGGCGGATCGCCTGGACCGAGCGGCCGCCGACCTGCTGGTCCTCGAGGAGCTCGACGTGACCGATGATCGTGGTCAGCGGCGTCTTCAGCTCGTGCGAGATGGTCGCGATCAGCTCGCCCTTGTAGCGATCGAGCTCACGCAGCTCCGAGACGAGTCGCTGCTCGGTCTCGAAGAGGCGCGCGCTCTGGACCATCCGGCCGAGCTCGCGCGCGACCTCGGTGAGGGCGTCGAGCTCGTCGGGCCGGAGGGGCTTCTGCTGCTCGCGGAGCCCGATGCCGAGGTAGCCGAACATCTCCTGGCCGTTGCCCACAGGCACCACGACGCCGTGGCCGGCCCCGGCCTCCTGCAGTGACTCCTGGACCTTCTCCAGACTGGTGGGCAGGAGTGGGATCTCAGTGTCGGTCACGGCGACCGGGACCGGCAGTCCGGCCGGCCACGCCGTGACCAAGAGGTCCGCACGTAGCGGCTCGCAGGTCGGTGGTTGGACCTCGCCGGCGGGATACGCGACCGAGGTCTCCGGCCCGCCGTCGCGATCGCGCGCGCAGCTCACCCACGTCCGGACGGCGTCGAAGCCGCGGTTGATCGCCTCCGTCGCGGAGGCGAGCATCGCCTCCAGGCCGACGCGACTGCCGGACTGGGCAACCTCCCTGAGGATCGCGCCGAGGTGTACCTGGCGTGCGAGCCGCTCCCGCTGCTGGGCGTTGGAGAGCGCCAGCCCGGCCTGCACCACGAACATCTCGAGCAGCTCGCGCTCGGCCTGGCTGGGCAGGCGCAGGCCAGGCGGCAGGTCGACGGCCATGTTGCCGAGCAGCTCACCGGTGGCGGAGTAGAGGGGCGCGTAGAGCGCGTCCTCCGGGTGCCAGGCCTCCGGGTCGTCGCTGGGCTCGATGTCCGGCGTCCAGATGTTGTCGAGGTGAGCAGGATCCATCCGGCCGTGCGGGACGTAGCGCAGGATGCCCCAGTGGTCGGCGGCACGGAACTCGTCGAGGATGTTCACCGCCTTGGTGCGGCGGCCCAGGATCTGCGCGCGCACGTCCTCGGGGCCGGCCGCCGCCACCATCACCAGGGCATCGCCCTCGAGCTGGCTGATCGCCGCCACGCCGTAGCCGAGCACCTCGTGGACACCGTTGGCGATCTCCTCGAGCACGTCGGTGGTGTCCGCCGACGAGTTGACGCGACGGACCAGCTCGGAGAGTCGTTGCAGCGCCTGCTCGGACGGTGACCCGAGTTCACCGTTCGGCTCCTGGGCGACCACCGTGGCTCAGGCCTCGATCACGACCGGGATGATCATCGGGCGGCGGCGGTGGGTCTTGTTCACCCAACGGCCGACGACGCGACGTACGACCTGCTGCATCTGGTAGGAGTCTGTGCCCTCGGCAGCTGCCTTCGTCAGGGCGTCGATGATGGGCTGCTTGATCGCGTCGAAGGCCGAGTCCTCCTCGGCGAAGCCGCGTGCATGGATCTCGGGTCCGCCCGAGACCTTGCCGGTGACCGAGTCGATGACGA
>JBDSPC010000389.1:0-12056 GCA_039914485.1 Nocardioides sp. | reverse complement strand
CGTCCTCGCCCAGCGCACGCTTGCCCGATGGGCCGCCTCTGCGCCGGGGCAGGTCGCGCTCGCCATCGAGGGTGCGCTCGCCGGGGCGGCCGATCCGGCGGTCCGCAGCAGGCTGGTCGAGACCCTCGGCCTGGTGTCCGGTCCGATCGCTGGCCGCGCGCTGCTCCAGCTCGCCGTCGACCCCGTCGAGCACCCGACGGTACGGCTGACCGCCGTCGCCGCCCTGGGTGACCGCCCGGCCGACGCCGCCGCGGTGGCGGTGGTCCGTCGCCTCAGCACGGTCGACGGTGACCTGGGAACCGTCGCCCGGCTTGCCGCGATCGATCTGGGCATCGACGCCGTCGAGCGTGGCGAGACCGGGCCTGGGCTGACTGTCGCCCAGCTCTTCCTGCACGCCGACATCGACCGTGACCTCAGCCGGGCGGGCGCCGGTGACAACGGCGGCGTCGCCACGCTGCTGGTCCGGCTGGGTGACGCGCTGGCGACCGGGCCCGATGTCGGGCGGGTGCTGACCCTCTCCCGCGGCACCGCCCGCGCCGCCCTGGACGCACTGACCCCGGCCGAGGGGCACCTGCTGACCCCGGTGCCCCTGCTCACCGAGGCCGCCTCCGCCGCGCAGGCCTGGCCGTCGCGGGTCGCAGCGGAACGCGGGATCCGCCGCGTGCTGCGTACGCACCGCGCCGACGTGCTGCACCTGCGGATGGCGGAGGTGGGCAGCCTGGCCGCTGCCGAGGTCGCCCGCGAGCTGGACATCCCGGTGGTGTTCACCCTCGCGCCCGACCCGCACGCCGTCATCCATGCCCTGGACATGACCGGCGGCCTGCACCGCGGCAACTTCGGCACCGAGGACGAACGGGAGCACTACTGGTTCCGTGCCCGCCTGGTGCAGCGACTGGCCGAGGACTCGGCACACATCGTTCTCTTTCCCCGCCCCGAGCTGCAACACGACATGCGCGAGCTGCTCGGCCTCGACGTGGCCGCGCAGCCCGGCCGGTTCACCGTGGTGCCGGAGGGCATCGACCTGAGGGTCACTGCCGCGGCCGCCGCCGAGCTCGAGCTGCCCGGAACCCCCGGCCCGGCACTGGCCGAGCTCGACGCGCTCGTCGCCGCGCTGCCCGAGCACCGCAGGCGACTGCCGCTGGTGATCAGCGTGGGGCGCCTGCACCGGGTCAAGGGAATGGCGACGCTGGTCGAGGCCTGGGCCGGCGATGCCGAGCTGGCCGAGCAGTGCAACCTGCTGATCGTCGGCGGCGACCTGGCCGATCCCTCCCCGGACGAACGCGAGCAGCTCGACCTGATCGCCGGCGTGCTGACGAGATTCCCCGCGGCCGCTGCGGGCCTGCTGATGCCCGGTCACCGCCCCAACGACGTGGTGGCGGTCTGGCTGGCGGCCGCGCGGGCGGGCAGGGCAGACGGCATCGGCCCGGCCGGGGTGTACGTGTGCAGCAGCCTCAAGGAGGAGTTCGGCCTGGCGCTGTTGGAAGCGCTGGCCTCAGGGCTGGTGGTGGTGGGCCCGGCAGCCGGCGGACCGGCCACCTACATCGACGACGGGGTGACCGGCGTGCTCGTCGACACCCGCCGGCCGGACGCCGTGGCTCGCGCGATGCGGACCGCGTTCGACCTCGCCACCGCGCCGGGTCAGACCGAGCGGATGAACCGGGCCTTGGAGCGGGTCAGCGCCGACTTCACCGTGCAGGCCATGGCCGACCGGTTGAGCGCGATCTACGCCGGTGCCGCTCGTACGGCGGGCCGCTCGTGACACGGTTGCTCGCATGACCCTGCTGGTGATCAGTCCGGACTACGCCTCGCACCTGCTGCCGTTGGCAACTCTCGCGACGGCGTGGCGCGACGCCGGCGAGTCGGTGGTGGTGGCAACCGGACCGGCGACCGCCAGCATTGTCGCCGAATTCGGCTTCGACCGTGCCGATCTGCTGTTGGGCCGGGGCTCGAATCCCGGTGTCATCCGGGCCGAACAGCAGCCCCCCGGCGAGGACGCCGCGCTGCGTGGCTTCTTCGACGCAACCCGGCACGGCATGGTGGCGACGTTGCGCTACCAGGCCGAGGCCCGGGGCGCCGATCTGCTGTGGGAGCCGGTGGACCGTGCCCGAGCCGTCATGGACGTCGTCGACCGGGTGAAGCCCGACCGGGTGATCGTCGACCATCTGGCGTTCAGCGCTCGCCTCGGGCTGGCCGTGGCGGGCGTCCCGTACGCCGATGTCGTGCTCGGCCACCCGTCCGCACTGCCGGTCGGAGACGAGGTGTACGGCTACCCCCCGGCCTGGCCGGCGGCCTTCTCCGCGCCGGAATCCGACCTCGCCGCCCTGCACCGGCTGTGCCGCGACGTCCGGGACGGCTTCACTGCGGAGTGGAACGCCGCCCTGCGCGAGCTGGCACCCGGTGCCACGCCGTCGGCGGACGCGTTCGCCGAGCACGGTGACCTGCTGATGCTGAACTACCCGACGGTTCTGCACGACCCGGCTCGCACGGCGTTGCTGCCACCGCACGTGTTCCTCGGCTCGGCCGTGCGGGCCGAGCCGGCGGCCGACGACGTCCGGGACTGGCTCGCGGCCGACGACCGGCAGGTGGTCTACGTCAGCTTCGGCAGCTTCTTGTCGGCGCGCGGGGACGTGCTGGCAACGGTGATGGAAGCGCTGCGCCCCCTCGGCCTTCGGGTCGCGGTGGCGACCGGTTCCGCCATCGGCCTGCCGGAGGTTCCGCCGGACTGGTTGATGCGTCCCTACCTACCGCAAGTCGCCTTGCTGCATCGGGCGGCCGTGCTGGTCACCCACGGCGGCAACAACAGCGTGACGGAGGCGCTCACCGCCGGAGTGCCGATGGTGGTGTTGCCGTTCTCCACCGACCAGTTCGCGGGGGCGGCGGCGATCGAGACCGCCGGGCTGGGGGCAGCACTCGACCCGAACGCGGTCACGTCCGCAGAACTGGGTGCCGCCGTGCGCGCCGTCCTCGACGGTCCTGCCCCGCACCTGGCCCGCAAGATCGGCGAGGAGCTGCGCCGGGCACCGGGTCGTGACGTGGCCCGCGCGGCCCTGCTCGGCTGACAGCGATCCTGCAGATGGAGGTCAGTGCAGCGTGACGAAGTTCCACATGCCCATCTCTGCCTGTGACATGCCGTCCTCTTTGCTGGACCAGAAGCAGACTTCGAGATACTTGCCCCGCGGGTAGGCGTAGCGCCAGACCACCTTTCGCCCGGGGCTGACGACGAACGTCCCCGGATAGTTGTGCAGGAGCCACGTCGGGTCCTCCGGTCCTTGGCCCGCAAAGGCCGTGCGGACCTGCTTCCTGGTCGTGGAAGGCTTGACCTTGATCATGTCCATGAAGTGCGGTTCGTTGGTTCGGTTGGTCTGCCGAATCCATCCCGAACGTGGCAACTGCCGCGGGGTCTGGAATCGGTGGTCCTGGTGGTCGAACACCATGTTGATCGCTCCTGTGGTCCGCGGCAGGGCGCGGACTTCCGGGGCTCCCTCAACCTGAAGCCGCACGAAGCGAGGGTGATCGAAATCGATCAGGAAGTAGCGTCCGGCGTCGAGCCTGGCTCCGAATTGGCTGGTCCCACGCCTGTAGACGGGCATGCCGCCGTAGAAGACCACCGGGGGATCTGGATCCGCCTGGGCAGGCTCGCCTGGCGGTCGGCCTGGGCCGGTTCATGCGTCGGTTGCACCGGGTGGACACCGTCGGCCTCAGCTCCGGATCGGAGCACTGGGGATACCGGGCCGGCGAACCGGTGACCGACGTGATCGATGGATGGGCCGACGGCGCAGCAGAAGACCTACGGGACCTGTTCGACCCCCGCCAGGTCAAGGAGGCCTGGCGGCGGATCCGCGACGTCCCGCCCGCGTCCGAGCCGCCCTGCTGGGTCCACACCGACCTCTCGTCCGAGAATCTGCTGACGATTCAGAAACTATCGACACTCCATGCCCGGTCGCACTGCCACACTCACGAAAATGGTCGAGGCCGTTGCCGAGGAGGTCGGCGTGTCGCTTCGCTGACCGCCGTCCAGCGTCCTGCCGATGGCGAGCGCGGTCGAAGTCCACCAAGGACCTGTAGATTTCCCGACGTGACCTCCACCGATGCCGAGACGAGCACTCCGCCGCCCCGGCACTGGGAGGCGGACGTCCTGCTGCGCGACGGCAGGACGGCGCACATCCGGCCGATCAAGCCCGAGGATGCCGAGCTGCTGGTCGACTTCTACGCCCGCGTCTCGGACGAGTCGAAGTACTACCGCTTCTTCTCGCCGATGCCCCATCTCTCCGAGCGGGACGTCAAGCGCTTCACGCAGGTCGACTACGTCAACCGGGTCGCGCTCGTCCTCACGTCCGCGGAGAAGATGATCGCCGTCGGCCGCTACGACATGGTTGAGCCGGGCAAGGCCGAGGTTGCCTTCCTCGTCGAGGACGGCCACCAGGGGCGCGGCATCGGCCAGCTGCTGCTGGAGCACCTCGCCCAGGCCGGCCGCGAGCGCGGCGTCGAGCGCTTCATCGCCGAGGTGCTGCCGGACAACCAGGCAATGATCCACACCTTCAAGGACGCCGGCTATCGCGTCGCCAGCCATTACGACGAAGGCGTGATGGAGTTCGAGTTCAGCATCGACCCCACCGACACCGCGATCGGCGTGATGGCCCAGCGCGAGCACCGCGCCGAGTCGGCCTCCATCGAACGCTTCTTCCGCCCGCGCTCGGTCGCCGTCATCGGCGCCAGCCGTCGCCAGGACACCATCGGCCAGGCACTGGTGCGCCACCTCGTGACCGGCGGCTTCACCGGTCGGGTCTACGTCGTCAACCCGAGCGCCGACGCCGTCTCGGGCATGCCCGCCTACAAGACCGTCGGCGACATCCCCGGCGAGGTGGACGTCGCGATCGTGGCCGTCCCGGCGGAGGCCGTCCAGGACGTCGTGCTGGACTGCGCCGCCAAGGGCGTTCACGGACTCGTCGTGATCTCCTCCGGCTTCGCCGAGACGGGCGAGGAGGGCCGGGTCCGGCAGCGGCGACTCGTCGGGCTGTCGCGGTCCTATGGCCTGCGCCTGATCGGCCCCAACGCCCTCGGCGTGATCAACACCGACCCAGAGGTCAGCCTCAACGCCTCGCTGTCGGCGCTGATGCCGCCGCGTGGTCGCGCCGGGTTCTTCTGCCAGTCGGGTGCGCTCGGTTCCGCGATCCTGGAGAAGGTCAACAACCGTGGCCTCGGCCTCTCGACCTTCGTCAGCGCCGGCAACCGTGCCGACGTCTCCGGCAACGACCTGTTGCAGTACTGGCTCGAGGACGACGCCACCGAGGTGGTGCTGCTCTACCTCGAGTCCATCGGAAACCCGCGCAAGTTCTCCCGGATCGCCCGCCGCGTCAGCCGGCGCAAGCCGATCATCGCGGTGCGCTCGGGTCGCAGCACCCAGGGCGTGCCCATGGGTCACGCGGTGCGCAAGATCGCCGCGCCCGGCCAGGCCGTCGACGCGATGTTCCGCCAGGCCGGCGTGATCCAGGTGGACACGCTGGAGGAGATGTTCGACGTCGCCCAGCTGCTGGCCCACCAGCCGCTGCCGCGCGGTCGCCGGGTCGCGGTCGTCGGCAACTCCGACGCCCTCGGCCTGCTCGCCGCCGACGCCGCCACCAGCGTGGGACTCGTCGTGAACAAGCAGGTCGCCCTCGGTGCCGACGCCGGTGCCGAGGACTTCGAGGACGCCCTCGACGCCGCCATCGACGACCCCGAGGTCGACGCGGTGGCCGCCATCTACATCCCGCCGCTCAACGTCTCCGGCGAGGACGTCGCCAACGTGCTCGCGGCCGTCGGTGAGCAGTCCGACAAGCCCATCGTGTCGACCTTCCTCGGTGCCGAGGGCGTGCCCGAGCTGCTGCGCGTCCCCGACGTCGCCGGCTCGAGCGCGGGTCGCGGATCGGTGCCGTCCTACCCGGCCGTCGAGGCCGCCGTGCGCGCGCTGGCGCGCGTCGTGGAGTACGCCGTCTGGCTGCGCACTCCCGAGACGACCGCCGCCGACGAGGAGCTCGTCGACCGGCAGGCCGCGCAGCGGGTGGTCAACGAGCTGCTGATGCACCACCCCGACGGCCACGACCTGTCGCTGCCCGAGCAACGCCAGCTGTTGGCGGCGTACGGCATCGAGCTGTGGGAGACGTTGCCGGTCGCCTCGCTCAAGGAGGCGACGGCCGCGGGCAAGAAGCTCGCCTGGGACGTCGTTCTCAAGGCCACGGCGCACCACCTGCGGCACCGCCCCGACCTGGCCCACGTCTGGCGCAACATCGACGGCCCGGCCGACATGAAGGACGCGTGGGAGTCGCTCAACGAGCTGATCACCGACCCGGAGTCCGCCGGCTTCGTCGTGCAGAAGAACGCCCCGCCCGGCGTGCCGGTCGGGATCTCCTCGATGGAGGACCCGCTCTTCGGCCCGGTGCTCTCCTTCGGCATCGGCGGACCCCTCACCGAGCTGCTCGGTGACCGGTCCTTCCGGATCCCGCCGCTGGCCGAGCACGACGCGCAGGACATGGTGCGCGAGATCAAGGCGTCGCCGCTGCTCTTCGGCTACCGCGGCAGCGAGATCGTCGACGTCACCGAGATCGAGCGGCTCGTGCGCCGCGTGGCGCAGATCCAGAACGACCTGCCACAGGTCCGCGCCCTCGACCTGCCGCTCATCCTGGCCGGGGCGAACGGTGCCGCAGTGCTCGGCGGCTCGATCCGGATCGAGCCGGTGCTCGACCCGCGCTCCGACTGGTTCGTCCGGCGGCTCTCGACGCCGCCGGGGGACACGCTGCCCGATTGAGGGCGCGTGACAGACTGCGCGCATGCGCAGCAAGACGTCCGACACCGGGCCAGCGGTAGACCTCAGGCGGGCCATCGACCACACGGGCTACTACCCCGAAGTGGTCTCCGACGGAGTGTTCTCCGCGGTGGGCGGTGAGGAGCTGGTGGCCTACTACCTCCACCACGAGCCGACCTTCGACCGGGACGAGGTGCGTCGCCACCTGACGGTCGCGGTGCTGACCCCGACGCGGCTGATCCTGACCCACACCGACGAGCACCCCGGTGACGACCTGCTGCCCGACCCCTACACGTCGACCTCCACCGAGGCGGTCTCGCTGACCACCATCCGCTCGGTCGTCGTCACCCGGATGATCGCCAACCCCACGGCCGGCCCGTCCTCGCCCGCCGAGGCGGTCGTGACCGTCGGCTGGGGCGGCGTCGGGCGCATCGACCTCGAGCCAGCCGGGTGCGCCGACCCCGAGTGTGATGCCGACCACGGCTACACCGGCGTCATCGCCGGCGACGACTTCTCCCTGCGCGTGTCCGCGGCGGCCGACGGCGGCGAGGCGGTCGGCAGGCTGCTGGGCTTCGCCGAGGCGCTCTCAACCCTGACCCGGTGAGCGACTTCCAACTTCCGGCGTACGGCGAACGGTCGCTCGGCGACGTCGTGCCGGCCGTCGCCCGTGCGCTCGGCGTCGACGCCTCGGTCGCCGGTGCCGCGCCCACGCAGCTGGTGCTGCCCGACGCTGCGGCGTACGTCGTCTTCCTGATCGACGGTCTGGGCTCGGAGCTGCTCCAGCGCTACGGGCACGTGGCGCCCTTCCTGTCGTCGCTGGTCGAGGGCGGTGCCGTGGGCACGGCCGGCGTGCCGTCGACCACCGCCACGAGCCTGACCTCCTTCGGCACCGGGCTCGTCCCGGGCGCGCACGGGCTGATCGGCTACACCGCCCGCATCCCCGGCACCGACCGGCTGATCAACCACCTCACCTGGGACAAGCAGGTCGATCCGCTCGACTGGCAGCCCCACCCGACGGCGTTCGCCCGGCTGACGGCCGCCGGTGTGCACGTCTCGGTCGTCAACAAGCGCGAGTTCGGCGGGTCCGGGCTGACCGTCGCCGCCCATCGGGGGGCGACCTACATCGGCGCCGACCGGGTCGGGGAGCGGATCGCGGCGATGGTCAATGCGGCGGCGTACACACCGTCGCTGACGTATGTCTACGACTCCGACCTCGACTGGACGGGCCACAAGTTCGGCGTCGCCTCGACCCAGTGGCTCCAGCAGCTCGCCATGGTCGACGCGGAGGCGGAGCAGATGCGCGACGCGCTCCCGCACTCGGTACGGCTGCTGGTGGTGGCCGATCACGGGATGGTCGACTCGGAGGTCTCCTCGCGGGTCGACGTCGACGAGGTGCTGGAACTGCGCGACGGGGTGGCGCTGCTCGGTGGTGAGGCGAGGTTCCGCCACCTCTACTGCTCACGCGGGTCGGTCGACTCCGTGGTCGCGACCTGGCGCGAGGTGCTGGGCGACAAGGCGCTGGTGCTGACGCGCGACGACGCCGTCGCGCGCGGCTGGTTCGGGGCGGTGGCACCAGCCGTGCTGCCGCGAGTGGGCGACGTGATGGTCGCCTGCCGCGGCGACGCCGCGATCGTCTCGACCCGAGACTTCGCCTACGAGAAGTCGCTGGTCGGCATGCACGGCTCCCTGACACCCGCCGAGATGCTGATCCCCATCCTCGTCAGCTGACGGGTCTAGGGTCGGAGCGTGTCCGCCACGGTCGTCGAACGTTTGGAGCGCTACCGAGCCGACGGCCTGGCCGAGGTCGAGGGCTGGTTCGAGCCGGAGTCCGCCGAGGTGATGGCGTCGTTGCTGGTGCACCAGCTGGAGCTCGGACTCGGCGGTGGGGTAGCGGAGATCGGCGTCCACCACGGGCGGTCCTTCCTGCTGCTGGCCAACGGGCTGGCACCGGGGGAGCCCGCGGTCGCCCTGGACGTGTTCGAGCACCAGGAGCAGAACGCCGACCACTCGGGCAAGGGTGATCGCACCCGCTTCGAGGAGAACCTCGCGCGGTGGGCGCCGTCCGCGTCGGTGTCGGTCGTCGCGTCGTCGAGCCTCGACGTGTCCGTGTCCTCTGCGCGGGACGTGTTCGGCCGCCCCCGGATGTTCTCCGTCGACGGCGGGCACACGGCCGAGATCACCCGCCACGACCTGACACTGGCGGAGGCCAGCGTCGGCGACGGCGGGATCGTCGTCCTCGACGACATGCTCAACGGGCACTGGCTGGGCGTGCTGACCGGGACCGCGGGCTACCTGCTCTCCGACCCCGGCCTGGTGCCGTTCGCGTTGTCGCCCAACAAGCTCTACCTCACCGACAGTCCCGAGTCGGCCGCCGGCTACACCGCCCACCTCCGGGCCGCGCTGCCCGACCTGCTCGGCAAGCGCGACGTCGAGTTCTTCGGGACGACCATCGACGTCTACGGCCAGGGGGCGCCCCGGCATGCGAACGGTCGTCCGGCCGGGCCCGTTCCGGAGGTACGCCGCGCGCGGGCTGCTGCACGGCGCGCGAAGCAGGAGGCGGCCGACCTGTCCGACGAGCTCGCCGCCGTACGCACCTCAGCGTCGTGGCGGGCGACCGCACCGTTGCGCGGCCTGGGCCGTCTGGTCAGGCGCTCCTAGCCGAAGGGCAAGGGTTCGGGAGCCAGCGAGACGGCCTTGGCACGGGCAGCCGTCAGGTTGCGGCGGTGGTGCTGGCGGCAGAGCACCTCGTAGGCGACCTCCGCGGGCGCCTCGTCCGCGGCCTCGACGTCGCCGACCACGACCACGTCACCCTCGGTGACCATGACGCCGTTCTCGGTGCGGGCGTTGTGGGTGGCGCGCTTGCCGCACCAGCACAGCGCCTCGACCTGGAGGACGTTCATCCGGTCGGCGATCTCGACGAGGCGGCGACTGCCCGGGAACAGCTGGGTGCGGAAGTCGGTGAGGATGCCGAAGGCGAAGACGTCGATCTGCAGCTCGTCGACGACCTTGGCCAGCTGGTCGATCTGGTCGGGCGTGTAGAACTGGGCCTCGTCGCAGATCAGGTAGTCGATCCGCCCGCCAGCGGTCAATGAGGTGACGACGTAGCGCCAGAAGTCGAAGTCGGCGGCGACCTCGAGGGCGTCGTGGGTTAGGCCGAGGCGGCTCGAGAGCACGGCCTGCCCGGCGCGGTCGTGGCTGGTGAAGATCCGCCCGACCCGGCCGCGGGCCGCGTGGTTGTGGTTGGTCTGCAGCGCCAGGGTCGACTTGCCGCTGTCCATGGTGCCGGTGAAGAAATGCAGTTCAGCCACGAGGCGAGATCCTGTCATACGGTGGGCCGCGTGAGTTCACCGCTGATCTCGGCCGCCGAGCTGTCGTCACTGCTCGGGCAGGTCACCGTGCTGGACGTGCGCTACCGCATGGGCGGACCGCCCGGTCGCGAGGAGCACACAACAGGCCACGTCCCCACTGCGGCGTACGTCGACATGGACACGTCCCTTGCCAGCGCACCCAGCGATCCCGTGGACGAGGGTGGGCGGCACCCCCTGCCCGACCCGGACGTGTTCGTGGCGGCCATGCGCTCGGCGGGCGTGTGCGACGACGTGCCGGTGGTGGTCCACGACGACTGGCAGGGCCGAGCGGCAGGGCGCGCATGGTGGCTGCTGCGCGACTTCGGCCATGCCCACGTGCGGGTGCTGGACGGCGGCTGGACGGCGTGGCTCGCCTCGGGCGGCGCGGTCTCGACCGGGCTCGTGACCCCGATGGCCGGTGACTTCGACGGCAGGCCGGGCACGTTGCGAGTCGTGGACGCGTCGAACGTTGCCGGTGTGGAGGTCCTGATCGACGCCCGCGCCCCCGAGCGCTACCGCGGCGACGTGGAGCCGATCGACCCGGTGGCCGGGCACATCCCCGGCGCGGTCAACATCGACACCTCGCGCAACCTGAAGGACGACGGCACCTTCCGGTCGCCCGAGGAGCTCCGCGACCTGTATGCAGCGGTGGGCGCCGTACCCGGCGCAGATGTGGCTGCCTACTGCGGCTCCGGCGTCACCGCGACCCACGACCTCCTCGCGCTGGCCGTGGCCGGTGTGGACGCGGCGCTCTACCCCGGCAGCTGGTCGGGATGGGTGGGGCGACGGTGAGGATCCGGATCGAGGGGCACACGCTGCCGGGGCGAAATCCCGGCTCGCACCGCGACGTGCAGGTGGGCATCCAGGTCCGCCGCGAGCCGGCCGAGGTCGTGCCCGCCGATGTCGAGGACGCGGCCTGGGAGGTCGAGGTCACCGAGTCCTACGGCAGTGACGCCCGTGACTTCCACGGCCCGGCGGTCCAGGGCAAGCACGGCGAGCGCTTCATCTACCTCACGTGGCTCGAGGGGCCGCACGCGACGATGTTCCGGCGGGCCAAGCTGATGCTGGCCGACGCGCCCGAGGGGGAGTCGGTGATCGCGCGGGTGAATCTCACCGACGAGAGCGGTCTGCCGAGGTGCGCCCGCCTCCGCCCGCCAGCGGTCGAGTGGGCCGTCGGCTGACCGCTCGGACGAGTTGTGAAACTCCACGCGTCAGGTCGGAGTTTCAGGCGACGGTGACCTCGTCGCCCACGCTGATCCGGCCGGTGCTCTCGGGGATCAGGTGGATCGCGAACATCGTCTTGTGGTCGAACAGCCGGTGCCGGGCGAGCGTGCGGATCGGCTCCTTGCCGGTCTTCAGCGACTCCAGGTCGATGGTCGTCATCACGCACCGGTCGGTCGGCTTGGCGACCCGGAAACGTACGTCACCGATCACGACCGAGGTCCAGTCGTCCTCGGCGAACGGCGTCTCGGAGTCGACCACGAGGTTGGGCCGGAAGCGGGCCATGGGCAGGGGAGCGGGTGGCTCCTCGCCCCGCTCCAGCGCGCCCTCGGTGATCCAGTCGTTGAGCTGGCGCAGCGAGGACTCGGACGCGATCGTGACCGGATAGCCGTCGGCGTACGCCGTGAAGTCCTCGGCCCGGGAATGGGCCGGGTTGAGGGTACGGCGGGTGGGATCGGCGCACCACACGAGCCGCACGTCGTCGCGCCCCAGTGCCTTGCGCACCCAGCCGTCGGCCCCGGGGCCGGCCGGGATGCCCTGGAGCTCGTTGGAGAACACCTTGGCGCGGGTGGATGAGCCGGTCGGCTCGTCGAGGAGCAGGTCGGGGAGATCGGCCGCGCGCAGCCGGAGCGCGGAGGTCACGGAGGCGTCGGTCGCCGGGGTGTCGGCCGTGATCGCGAACAGCGCGTGCACCTCCCGAGCGGTCAGCA
>JBDSPC010000201.1:0-4956 GCA_039914485.1 Nocardioides sp. | reverse complement strand
GAACGATCCTGGTGCATCTCGATGAGCTCGTGACCGAGGAGTGTCCGAACGTGCGGGAAGCGTTCGAGTCCGGCACGCAAGGCTTTCTCGGCGAGCGGTTGCGTGAAGACGTTGCGTCGGTACCAGCCGAACTCCCGGGAGCTCGGTCGCACGTCGGCGAAGCAGCGGCCGCGTGCGTCGAAGAACTTCAAGGGCACGTTCTGGATCGCGTCAGCGACGACGGCGTCCGCGAGCCCGGCTGTCTGCAGGGTGCGGAGGCCCTCGTCGTCGATGCCGACCGCGCGGGGGTAGTCGATGACCTCGGTGGATCGATCGACGAGCACCGTCGCGATGCCCAGCTGGCCCAGGAGATTGGCCGTGATCGCCCCCACGGGCCCGGCGCCGATCACGGCGACATCGGTGCTGATGGTCACGGCGTCGGCCTCCTGCAGAACTGGCTGACGACCTCGATGTAGTCCTCCGGGTTGTCGTCGTGGACGTAGTGCCCGGCAGCGCCGACCGTGTGCCATCTCAGGAGCGGTTGGCGCGCCGCCATCTCGGCGCACGTAGCCTGCGGGAGGAAGTCCGAGACCGCCCCGCGGACCACCAGGGTCGGGCACTCGAGGGACTCGACGCATGCCCAGAGGTCGATCCCCTGCGCGGGGTCACCGCTGAGCCGTGCCTCGGCGATGCCGGCCATGTCGAGCCGCCAGACCCATCGGTCGGCTGCTTCGACCAGGGTGTGCTCCAGACGGGACCGGATGGCGGCGTCCGGCATGCCAGGCCGGGTCTGTCGCCAGAAGTCGCGAGCCGCCTCGAGGCTTGCAAACCACTCCGGCGTCGAGGTCATCTCGCGCCTGATCCTGTCGGCACCCTCGGCGGTCGAGGACGAGCCCGGACCGATGTCCTCCACGACGAGTCGCGTGACCTCGTCCGGATGCCGGGCGGCGTACACGTAGCCGATCGTCCCTCCCATGGAGTGACCCACGATGGTGAACTTTCGCAGCCCGAGCTGCTGCACCCACTCCTCGACGTCGGCGACGTAGGCATCGGTGAAGTATCTGCGCTCCGGATCCCACCCGCTCCCTCCGCGGCCCCGGAAGTCCAGGGCCAGCACCCAGTGGTCGCGGGCGAGCTCCTGGGCGAGTGGCTCCCAGGTGGCGGCGTAGCTGCGGAGGCCGTGAAGCATCAGGACGGGTGGATCCGCCGGATCGCCCCAGTGCAGGAAGTGTGCCTTGAGCCCGCCGAGGCGCAGGTACTCCGAGGTCGCCGTACAGGGTTCGGTCATGGTCAGTGAAGGCCGTCCGCACCAACGACCTCGGCGGCGGCTATCCCGCCAAGCCGCGCGTGCAGTCGACCCCGGGTTGCGAATGCGAAGGCGATGACGACCTCGTCGGGGCGTGGCGCGTCGCCGAACGACACCGAGATGGTGTCGTAGTGGGACCTGACGTACAGCGCGTTCTTGTGGGCGAGGGGAATGTCCAGGGTCGTGCCAGGGCCGGAGACCTTGCCCGTGGACGGCACCCAGGACTTGCCACCGCCGATCGCGTCGCGGACGGGATCGGCGAAGGTCTGGGTGATGAATGCATTGCCGTGCTCGTACTCGCCGTTCATGCCGACCAGGCACGCCTTCCCGTAGCTCTGGACGGTGTCAGCGCCGAGGGCGTTGACGATCCGGCTTCCGAACTCCTTGCCGAGCGCCCCCGACGGGCCGACGATGGCGGAGAGGTCCTGGCTGAACCTGCCTGCGTATGGGTTGTGGATCGCTGCCGCGACGACGATGCGCCGCAGTGGCGAGCCGTCGGCGTGCTGGCCGGACTCGTTGGCCAGCACCTCCTCGTCGTGCAGGTACCACTTGCGGATGTGGTAGGGCACGAAGTTCGGGTCCGTCAGGTTCTCCATCATGTGAACAGTGGGTCGAGGACGAAGGCTTCGCTGGGAGCGTTGTGCTCGCCGAGCACGCGGATCCCCTCCTCGTCATCGGTGACGGTCTCGCTGAAGAACTCGAAGCGATTGCCGTCCGGGTCGTTGAAGTAGAGGCCGAAGCCCACCTTGTGGTCGGTGGTCTTCACCACCTCCACACCCTTGGTCAGCAGCATCGCGTAGAGCCGGCGCAGCTCGTCGAGGTCGCCCTGGATCTCCAGGCCGTAGTGCTGGAGCCCGAGGCTGCCCTGCTGTGCACCCTGCTCGGCCTGGATGAGGGCGAGGTCGTGGTGCTTGCGGCCGAACGACAGGAAGATCCACTGCGGTCCCCGGGCGGTGAGCTTCATGTCGAGCACGTCCTCGAAGAACGCCGCGGAGCGTTCCATGTCCGAGACCAGCAACGACAAGTGGGTGCGCAGGATCACGGGCTTGACCAACGGTCCACCACTCTGGGGGACGAAGGTCGCGTTGAGGTCGGTCATCGATGTGCCTTTCTGCGGTGGGTGAGACGCATCAGTGAGACGCGGGAGCTGCTGGGGCGACATGCGGAGTCCAGGCCACATCGGTGACCTCGGGGAACTCGCGCCACTCCTTGGTGAAGGTGCGACCGCCGTCGGTCGAGCGGAACAGATGGCCGTACTTGGTGCCGGCGAAGACGAGGTCCGGATCGAAGGCATGGACCCCGAAGGCCCACACCGTGGAGTTGGCGGCGACGTCGAAGGTCGACTGCTGCCAGGTGATTGCCAGGTCGTCGGAGCGGAAGATGCGCGTCTCGGTGCCGGGTGTCCCGTCACCGATCCCCAGGAGAAGGGAGCTGGTTCCGGGGATGCGGGCCACCAGTCGGGTGTAGTAGATGCCCCAGGTCTTCCGGGTGTCGGTGCGCGTCCACGACTCCCCGTCGTCGGTGCTCACGAAGATCGCGTTCACGACAAGACAGACGAGGGTCTTCGGGGGCCCCTCGAGTACGACGACGCAGTGGACGTCGGATCCGGTGACCCCGTGAGGGAGCGTCTTCGGAGTACCGTCGATGCGCTCCCAGGTGTCGCCCCTGTCCCTGGTGCGCCAGAGACCACCCTCCTCGATGCCGAACCAGGCGGACTTGCCGTCGAACTCGTCCCAGGTGACAGTGAGGATGCGTGGCTTGCTCACACCGGCGCAGTGCTCCGGGATCTCCGGCGACATCCGGGCCCAGGTGCTGCCGCCGTCGGTGGTGCGATACATGACGGCGCGCGCCGGGGCGCCGGTGCCGACAAGCAGGCAGTCCGGGTCGTTCGGGTCGACGGCGATCGACCAGACCTGGTGGTCATCGAACGGGGACGGCACCCGACTCCAGGTCACTCCCGCGTCGTCGCTCCTCGCAAGGCCGATGTCCGCGCCCGCGAAGACCACATGGGGCTGTTCGGGGTGAACCGCGAGGCAGCGCACGGTTGCGTCGAACTCGACGTCCTGCTCCAGCGGGATGCGTGCCCAGGTGGCGCCGTCGTCGTTGCTGCGCAACACGCCCTGCCCGGCCGTGGCCACGAGAATCGTTCCGTCCATGACTGATTTCTCCGTTCGTGAGGTGTGGGGCTAGAGGAAGATGCCGCGGGTCAGGCCGCCGTCGATCCCGAGCGACTCGCCGGTGATGCCACCGGAACGGCGCGATGCGAAGAAGCTGATCGCGTCCGCGACTTCCTCAGCCGACAGCACGCGACGCACCGGGGTCTTCGCGATGAAGTTCTGCTCGACCTGCTCGGGAGTGATGCCCTCGGCGGCCGCGTTCTTCGCGTAGAGCTCGTGGATGTGCTCGGTCTCCACGACCCCTGGGTGCACCGTGTTGATGGTGATCCCGGCGGGCCCGAGCTGGTCCGAGAGCGCCTTGGTCATGTGCACGATGGCGAGGTTGCGCATCCCGGAGAGCGCATGGCTGGACCGGCCGGTCAGGCCGCCGATGTTGACGATCCGGCCGTAGTTCGCGCGGCGCATGTGCGGAGCCACGGCCTGGATGCAGCGGAAGTAGCCGATCACCTTGGTGTTGAGGTCCGCCAGCAACGCTTCCGGGTCTGCCTCCTCCACGTCGTTGCGGACGAGTCCGGCCGGTGCGGCGGCGCCGTTGACGAGGATGTCGACACGTCCCAGGAGCGCGGCCGTTGTCTCTACCATGTGGCGTACGGACTCCGTGTCGGTCGTGTCCGCCGAGATAGGGATGATCTCTCCGCCCGTCTCCTTCATGAGCTGCTCGGCAGCGGTCTCGAGGAGGGGGAGACGCCGTGCGACGATGACGACCGTGGCGCCTCGCGCCGCCAGCGCGCGGGTGACGGCCTTGCCGATCCCGAGTCCGCCTCCGGTCACGATCGCGACCTGGCCGACCAGTGACTCGCTCCCGGCTCCCTCGCCGGCGGCCGGCTCATCGCGGACATGTGGATTCTGTGGGTGGTTCATGTCAGGTTCACCCAGACGCTCTTGGTTTCGGTGTATTCCTCGAGGACATGGCGACCCATCTCGCGGCCCCAGCCGGACTGCTTGTAGCCACCGAACGGCGAGGCCGGATCGGTGAGGTTGTAGCAGTTCACCCACACGGTTCCCGCCTTGATCGCGGCAGCGATGCGGTGCGCCTGTCGGAGGTCATTGGTCCACAGGCCGGCCGAGA
Organism: Nocardioides sp.; assembly: GCA_039914485.1. GTDB lineage: Bacteria > Actinomycetota > Actinomycetes > Propionibacteriales > Nocardioidaceae > Nocardioides. The sequence goes on along the minus strand of JBDSPC010000201.1, from coordinate 425 downwards.
GCCCGTAGGGGCTGTCGTTCGCCTTCTCGATCAGGTCTTCAACGCCCTTCCAGCGCATGGCGACCAGGACGGGACCGAAGATCTCCTCGCGAACGACGGTCATCGAGTGGTCCGTCTCGGTCAGCACCGTGGGCTCGAGGAAGTAGCCGCCGGCGTTCTCGGCCGGAAGACCCGCCGGCCGACCGCCCCCAACGGCGACGACGGCGCCCTGGTCGACCCCGCTCTGGAGGTACTTCGTGACCGTGTCCAGCTGCCGTGCTGACACGAGCGGACCCATCTGCGTTGTCGGTTCCTGGCCGGAGCCGACGACCAGCGAACGCGCTCGCTCGATCAAGCTCGCCATCACCTCGTCGTAGATGTCCTCGTGCACGTAGAGGCGGGAGCCTGCCGTGCAGGTCTGGCCCTGGTTGAAGAAGATGCCGTCC
>JBDSPC010000341.1:0-11070 GCA_039914485.1 Nocardioides sp. | reverse complement strand
GATGCCGAACTCGGTGTAGATGCGCTGGTAGTCGGCCGACGCGCCGTAGTGGTCGATCGAGACGACCCGGCCATGGTCGCCGACCAACTCTCGCCACCCCATCTTGATCCCGGCCTCGACCGAGACGCGGGCCTTGACGGTGGGCGGCAGCACCGTGTCGCGGTAGGAGGTGTCCTGCTCGTCGAACCACTCCAGGCACGGCATCGACACCACGCGGGCGTCGATGCCGTCGGCGGCGAGGAGCGCTCGCGCCTCGACCGCCAGCTGGACCTCCGAACCGGTGCCCATGAGGACGACGTCCGGGGTGCCCTTCTCGGAGTCGAGCAGGACGTAGGCGCCGCGCGCCACGCCCTCGGTGGACCTGAACCCGTCGGCGTCGCGCGGGAAGACCGGCACGTTCTGGCGGGTCAGGGCAAGAGCGGCGGGCCGGTCGGTGTGGCCGAGGATGGTCTGCCAGGCGGCGACCGTCTCGTTGGCGTCGGCCGGGCGCACGACGTCGAGACCAGGGATGGCACGCAGCGCGGCGAGGTGCTCGATCGGCTGGTGGGTCGGACCGTCCTCGCCGAGGCCGATGGAGTCGTGGGTCCACACGTAGGTCACGGGCAGCTTGCTCAGGGCCGCCACCCGGACCGCGCCGCGCATGTAGTCGGAGAAGGTGAGGAAGGTGCCGCCGAAGACGCGGGTGAGCCGGTCGGCCGCGATGCCGTTCATGATCGCGCCCATGCCGTGCTCGCGGATGCCGAAGTGCAGGACGCGGCCAGCGTAGGGGTCGGTGCTCCACTCGCCGATCTCGGCGACGTCGGGGCCGACGGACGGGGCGCTGCTGATCGTGGTGTTGTTGGAGCCGGCCAGGTCGGCCGAACCGCCCCACAGCTCGGGAAGGACCGCAGCCAGGGCGTTGATGACCTTGCCGGACGCGGAGCGCGTCGCGACGCCCTTGTCGTCGGCGTCGAAGGTCGGCAGCGCCTCGCCGAGGTCGGTCGGCATCTCGCGTCGCTTGAGCCGGTGCAGCAGCTCGGCCGATTCGGGGTGCGCCGAGGACCACGTGGCGTAGCGCTCGTCCCACTCGGCTCCCCACGCGGCGCCGCGCTCGCGCAGCTCGCGGGTGTGCTCGAGGACGCCGGCCGGGATCTCGAAGGTCTTGTCGGCGTCAAAGCCCAGGACCTTCTTGGTGGCGGCGACCTCTTCGGCGCCGAGGGCGCTTCCGTGGGCCGCTTCGGTGCCCTGCGCGTTGGGCGCGGGCCAGGCGATGACCGTGTCGAGGACGATCAGCGAGGGCCGGTCCTCGACGCCGTGGGCCGCGCGGACTGCCTCGTAGAGGGCCGGGACGTCCTCGACGTACTTCTTGCCGCCGTTGGTCCAGTCGACGGTCTGGACGTGCCAGCCGTAGGCCTCGTAGCGGGCCGCGACGTCCTCGGTGAAGGCGATGTCGGTGTCGCCCTCGATCGAGATGCGGTTGCGGTCGTAGATGACAGTGAGGTTGCCCAGCTTCTGGGTGCCCGCGATCGAGCTCGCCTCGGAGCTGACGCCTTCCTGGAGGTCGCCGTCCGAGGCAAGGGCATAGACCCGGTGGTCGAAGAGGCCCTCTCCGGGCTTTGCCTCGGAGTCGAGCAGCCCGTGGACGCGGCGACCGGACAGCGCCATCCCGACTGCATTGCCCACGCCCTGGCCGAGCGGTCCGGTCGTCACCTCGACCCCGGCCGTGTGGCCGAGCTCGGGGTGACCCGGGGTCTTGGAGCCCCAGGTGCGCAGCGCCTTGAGGTCGTCGAGCTCGAGACCGAAGCCGCCGAGGAAGAGCTGGGTGTAGAGCGTGATCGAGGAGTGGCCGCACGAGAGCACGAACCGGTCACGGGCAACCCACTCGGGGTCGGACGGGTCGTGCCTCAGCACCTTCTGGAAGAGCAGGTAGGCCGCCGGGGCGAGGCTCATGGCCGTCCCCGGATGCCCGTTGCCGACCTTCTGCACGGCGTCCATCGCCAGCACCCGAGCCGTGTCCACGGCCCTGTCGTCGATTTCGGTCCAGTCCAGCTCGGGCAGGGAGGAGGTCACAGTGATCCTTGTCATTCAGTACGACGGCGGGCAACGCCGAGCCTACTCAGTGCGAGGGCTAGACTCGACCCCGCACCGATCCCCTTTGTCTTGAGGTCTCCACCTTGTCCCACGTCGGCCAATCGGCCTCGGCCCACTCGCCCTCCGAGGGCCACGACGAGGCAACCGACGCCGGAGCCCAGCCCTCCTTCAAGGACGTCGTCGCGGCGTACGTCGGACTCACCAAGCCTCGCGTCATCGAGCTGCTGCTGCTGACGACCGTGCCGGTGATGTTCTTCGCCCAGCGCGGGATCCCGGAACTCGGCCTGGTCGCCGCAACGGTGTTCGGTGGCGCGCTCTCGGCCGGGTCCGCGTCGGCGTACAACTGTGTCTACGACCGTGACATCGACGAGCAGATGCGGCGCACCCGTCGTCGCGCCCTGCCGCGACATATCGTGACCGCGCGCTCGGCGCTGGTCTTCGCGACGGTGCTGATGCTCGCCTCGACCGTGGTGCTGGCGCTGTGGGTCAACCTGCTCAGTGCCGGGCTGTCCGTGCTGGCCAACGCCTTCTACGTCTTCGTCTACACGATGATCCTCAAGCGGCGGACCACCCAGAACATCGTCTGGGGCGGGCTCGCGGGCTGCTTCCCGGCGCTGATCGGCTGGACCGCCGTGACCGGCGAGCTGGCCTGGACGCCGGTGATCCTGTTCCTCGTCGTCTTCTTCTGGACGCCGCCGCACACCTGGGCGCTCGCGCTGCGCTACCGCGAGGACTACGCCAACGTCGACGTCCCGATGCTGCCGGTCGTCAGGCCGGCCACGGAGGTCGGGCGCCAGATCGTGCTCTACACCTACGTCATGGTGGCGACGTCTCTGGCGCTGTGGCCGATCGCCGACACCAGCCTCTTCTACCCGATCGCCGCCGCCGTGCTGGGCGTGATCTTCCTGGTCGAGGGGCACCGCATGTGGGCGCGGGCCAAGACCTCCGACGAGCTCAGCGTGATCAACCCCATGCGGCTCTTCCACATGTCCAACCTCTATCTCTCGCTGCTCTTCGTGGCGGTCGCGCTGGACCCCCTCTTGTTCAGCTGAGCTGTCCGGCAGATCTCTTCGGACGTGTGGACAGCACCGTCCAGGTGATGGCCGCCGAGATGAACGCCGCGCCGAGCATGTGCAGGCCGACGAGGATCTCGGGCAGGTCGGTGAAGTACTGCACGAAGCCGAGCAGCCCTTGGGCCAGCTCGAGCGCGAGCAGGGCGCCGGCGGCGTTGCGCACGATCGTCACGCCCTGGCGCTGGGCGACCAGCACGAGGCCGAAGGTGAAGGCCAGCAGCGCGTAGACCGCGGCCGCGTGCACGTGCGACATCACCTGCGGGTCCAGGCCCGTACGCCGCGAGTCGAGGTCGCCCGAGTGCGGGCCGCTGCCCGTGACGACCGTGCCGAGGTAGAGCACGATCCAGGTGGTGCCGAAGACGAGCCACGCCATCCGTCGCAGCCGGCCGGTCGCCTCGCGCGCCGGGCCGCGCAGGACGTCGAGCAGCACCACGCAGACGCCGATCATCGCCATCGAGACGAGCAGGTGCAGGGACACGATCCACGGATTCAGGTCGGTGTGGACCGTGATCCCGCCGATGATCGCTTGCGCGGGGATGCCGAGGGCGATGACGGTCGCGAGGATGAACGGGCGCCACGCCCGCCGGCCGTGCCAGGTGCGCACGAGCAGGACGAGGGCGGCGATCCAGCAGCCGATCGCGATCACGACGAGCACGAAGGTGAGCATCCGGTTGCCGAACTCGATCGCGCCGTGGATCCCGAGCTCGCTGTGCGGGACGTAGGAGTCGTCGGTACAGCGGGGCCAGGTCGGGCAGCCGAGTCCGCTCCCGGTCAGGCGGACGGCGCCACCGGTGACCACGATCCCGATGTTGGCGACCAGGTTGGCGATGGCGAAGGGCCACAGCAGTCGGGGAGCGCGGTCCACGATCATTCCCATCTGAAGGTGCGGGCGGTGAGGAACGTCCCGAGGACTCCCCACACGACCAGGATGACGAGGGCGGTGCCGTCGAGGCGCGCGTCCACGAGCGCGGCCCGCATCGCGTCGCCGAGCGCTGCGGACGGCAGGAAGCCGATGACGCCCGACGCGGCGCCGTACGACGAGGTGGGCAGGACCACGCCGCCGCCGGCCATCAGCAGGAGGTAGACGAGGTTGGCGAGCGCGAGGGTGGCCTCGGCACGCAGTACCCCGGCGACGAAGAGGCCGAGGGACGCGAACGCCCAAGTGCCGGCGGCCACGGCCAACGCGGTGGCGGCGACGGAGAGCAGCGGGTGGTCGAGGGACGGCCTCCAGTCGAGCAGCAGGCCGACGACGACCAGGACGACGAGCTGCAGGGCGACCACGTTGAGCAGCGCCAGCACCTTGCCGATCAACAGTCCGGAACGCGGCAGGGGAGAGGCACCGAGGCGCTTGATCACGCCGTAGCGGCGCTCGAAACCGGTGGCGATCGCGATGGAGGTGAAGGCGGTCGACATCACGGCCAGGGCCAGCACACCCGGAGCGAGTACGTCGACGGGCCGGTGTCCGTCGAGGTCGAGCCCGAGCCGCTCGGCGCCGAGGACGCCGCCGACGAGCACGATCACCGGGATCACGATCGCGAGCAACAGCTGCTCGCCGTTGCGCAGCATCAGCCGCGCCTCCATGCGGGCCTGCGCGGCAACCTGCTTGATCAGCGGCGCGGCGCTGGGGGCGGGGGTGAAGGTGCTCATGCCAGCTCGCGTCCGGTCAGGCCCAGGAACACGTCCTCGAGCGTCTGCCGCCCGAGGGCGAGCGACTCCGGGACGATGTCGTGGCTCTCGCACCACTGGGAGACGATCCGCAGGGTGCTGCCGTCGGCCGGTCCGGTGATCAGCATGCTGCGGGCGTCGATCTGGGTGACCTTGGTGGCGGACCCGAGGTCGGCTCCGAGCGACTCGGGCGCGCCGTCGGGGAAGGGCCGCATCACGACGAGCCGGATCGTTGCGGAGTGACCGCCGCTCGTGAGCTCGGTCGGCGAGCCGGACGCGATGAGGCGACCGTGGTCGATGATGTGGATCTGGTCGGCCAGGTGCTCGGCCTCGTCCATGTGGTGCGTGGTGAGGACGACGGTGACGCCGTCGGTCCTGATCTCCTCGAGCAGCTCCCACGTGGTGCGCCGCGCCTGCGGGTCCATGCCGGCCGTCGGCTCGTCGACGAAGACCAGCTCGGGCCGACCGACCAGCGCCATCGCGAGGCCGAGTCGCTGCTGCTGGCCGCCGGAGAGACGGCGGTACGGCGTGCGGCCGCAGTCGGCGAGGCCGAGCCGGTCGTGCAGCATCGCGGTGTCCAGCGGGTGCGCGTGCAGGGCGGCGACGTGGTCGAGCATCTCCATCGCGCGCACGCCGCTCCAGGCCCCACCGGCCTGCAGCATCACGCCGATGCGGGGGAGCAGCTCCCGACGCTGGCGTTGCGGATCGAGGCCGAGCACGCGCACGGTCCCGGCCTGCGGGCGGCGGTAGCCCTCGCACGTCTCGAGGGTCGTGGTCTTCCCGGCCCCGTTGGGACCGAGGACCGCCGTGATCGATCCGCGCGCGACCTGCATCGACAGTCCGTCGACGGCCGTCTTGTCGCCGTACGCCATCACGAGGCCGTCGATGTCGACGGCGGGGGAGGGCGGTGGCACGCGCACAGTCTAGGAAGGCGTGGTCGGGGGTCTCGTCACCGGCTGGAGAGGAGGGCTCGCAGGACCGCGGGCTCGTCACTGATCACGCCGTTGGCGCCGATCGCCAGCGTGCTCTCCAGCAGGTCGAGGTCGTTGATCGGCCAGGTCATCACCACCTCCACCGACGTCCGCAGCTGGGCCACGATCTGGGGGGTGAGCAGCGATCGATGCACCGAGACCCCGTGGACGGGGGAGCGCCGGACGCGTTCGAGCAGGCGGGACAGCTCGAGCCGGTTGCGGGCAGACAGGACCGGCAGCACGAAGGGCAGCTCGGCCAGCACGTCCACGGACGGCCAGTGGCGCCCGCACACCATGACCGGGCGGTCGCGGCCCGACTCGTGCAGCAGGTCGGCGACAGCCCGAGCGGCCGATGTCCGGCGTCCCTTGAGGTCGAGCATGAACAGCGTCGCGTGCCGATCAGCCTCGAGCAGCTCGAGCAGGCCGAGCCTGGGAGCCGAGGCCGACGCCAGCTCCCACCGGTCCCACAGGAACGGCAGCGGGCCGGCCGTCTTCAGGTGTCGCACCTCGAGCTGGCCGCGGCGCTCGTGGACGTCGCACTCGATGACGTCGGCGCCCAGGGTGTTGGCGGCGTGGAGTCCGGCCAACGAGTTGCCTGCCCGGTGGGCGATCGCGAGAGAGCGCACCTCAGGTCGCGCCTGCTCGGGACCGGCGGCGTCGGTCGATGGCGAGCGCGGCCACGTGCGAGACCAGGACCAGGCTCACGCCGGCGATCACGTCGAGGAGGTAGTGGTTGGCCGTCAGCACCACGGCGCAGGCCATGAGCACCGGCATCGCGAACCCGACCATGCGCAACCACACCGACGACGCCGCGGCCACGATGGCCATCCCGACCAGCAGGTCCCACCCCGAGTGGAGGCTCGGCATGGCGGCGTACTGGTTGACGAACGCAGGTGGCTGGAGCACCCGGTAGGCCTCGCTGCTCTTGGTGACCGTGTCGACAACGTCGATGCCCGCGAGCCGCGGGGGCATCACCGGATAGAACGCGAACACGAGCATGCCGACGCCACCCGAGATCATCATCGCGTCCCGTAGTCGGACGAACTCCGCGCGGTGACGCACCACGAGCCAGATCATGGTGCTGATGATGACCGGCCAGTGGCCCCAGATGTAGATCCAGTTGACCAGGGCCTCGAGGGCGGCCGAGTTGTTGACCGGCACCTGGAGCTCGTCCTCCAGGCGGATGCCGAGCCAGCCCTCGAGCGCCAGGATGTCTCGCGCGTGGTCGCGCGCGACCTCGGGCGAGCCGACGGTCTGGCCGCGCACGCCGAAGTAGAGGACGATCCCGCAGGCCACCCAGGCAACCTGCTTGACCACCCAGACGGCGTGCGCCTGTGTGGTCTCGGAGACCTGTAACTGCACCACGGCTCGTGTCGCGCCCCCTCCCGGCAAGACATCGTCCAGCCATTGAACCGGGGCAGTGGGCGAACAGCCAGCCCACTTTTGGGTCAGATCGCGACGGCCGCCCGGTGGCTGCGACGAGTCAGGAAGAGGCTCGAGCCGCCGAGGACGAGGGCGGGCAGCCACGCCAGTGCCGCCTTGAGTGCCACCGCTGCCACGGCCGCCACCCAGGGCAGCCCCAGGGCGGCGAGGGCCGCGACCAGCGCAGCGTCGCGGGGGCTGGCGCCGTTGGGTCCGGGCACCGCGCCGGCCAGCTGACTGGCGCCGAAGGCCCCGAGCACGGCCAGCGGATCGAGCTCATGACCGGTGGCGGCCACAGTGCCGAGAAGGAGGGCGGCGATGGACGCCTGGTAGCCGGCCGACAGGAGGAGTCCGTGCGCGAGCTGCCGCGGTGCCGGCAATGTGGGGCGCCGCGGCAACCATGTCGGGCGGGTCAGGCGCACCACGACGAGGCACACCGCGGCCGCGGCAGCCACTCCCAGAGCCGGCAGCAGCAGGTGCACCGGCAGGGCGCTGCCGGCGAACCCCACGAACAGCGCCAGGCCGATCGCGCCCACCAGGCGGTCGAGCCCCACGCTCACGACAGCGTCCCCTCGCTCGAGTCCCGCGCCGGTGAGCCGCTTGACGCGCCACACGTCGGCTCCCACGTGGCCCGGAGTCAGCAGTCCGAGCAGCTCCGACTCGGCGTACGCGCGCAGGTGCCACCACCGGCCGAGGTCGGCGGCGGTCAGTGCGCGCCAGCGGAGAGGGCACAGGACGTACTTGCCGACGACCCACGGGGCCAGGCCGATCAGTGCCGGCCACCACGCCACGCTGGGCAGGCGCGGCAGCGTGAACACGGGCACGGCCACGGTGATGAGGATGCCGAGGACGAGGGCGGTCCTCGAGTGCGCAATCCGGTGCAGTGCGGCTCGGAGCCTCATTCACAGCCTTTCGGGGGGTCGGTGCTCCTTCGAACGGCTGACGCCGAACACCCCCCGGTGTAGGTAGAAGGGTGCCATGGATGCACCCCTGTGTCCGAATCTACGACTCGCTGTGCTATGCGTGCGCCGGCAACAAACCGGACGCGCCCTGTCCGCGGTCACGGCTACGGTTGTGCGCATGACTTCTCCCTACGCGATCGAGGCCGAAAACCTCGTCAAGCACTTCGGCGAGACGGTGGCTGTCGACGGCGTCTCGTTCGTCGTTCCCGAGGGCTCGGTCCTCGGCCTCCTCGGGCCCAACGGCGCCGGCAAGACCACCACCGTGCGGATGATGACCACCCTCACCGCCCCCACGTCCGGCACCGCCCGGGTGGCGGGCCACGACGTCCTGACGGATCCTGGCGCCGTACGCCGCAGCATGGGCCTGACAGGTCAGGCGGCCACCGTCGACGAGCTGTTGACGGGGCGCGAGAACCTTCGCCTGATCGGCCAGCTCTATGGCCTCGATCCCGGCTACATCAAGCGCGCCAGCAACGACCTGCTCGAGCGGTTCTCGCTGACCGATGCCGGGGACCGGATCGCCAAGACCTACTCCGGTGGCATGCGGCGCCGCCTCGACCTCGCGGTCAGCCTGATCGCGACGCCCCCGGTGCTGTTCCTCGACGAGCCGACCACCGGCCTCGACCCGCGCTCGCGCGTCGAGCTGTGGGAGGTGCTGCGCGAGCTCGTCAAGGACGGCACGACGCTGCTCCTCACGACGCAATATCTCGAGGAGGCCGACCAGCTGGCCGACAACATCGTGGTCATCGACCGGGGCACGGTCATCGCCGAGGGCACGCCGCTGCAGCTCAAGGACCAGTCCGGCGCCGCCGCGCTGGTCGTCACGGTGTCCAACGCCCAGGACCTCGACCGGGCGGAGGCGCTGATGCGACCGCACGTCTCCGAGGTCCACATCGATCCCGGCGCGCGCCAGCTGACCGCACCCGCCGAGGGGCTCGGCCACATGACGCGGGTGGCAGGCATCTTCGACGACAGCGGGATCGTGCTCGACGACATCGGTCTCAAGCGGCCCAGTCTCGACGACGTCTTCCTGCACCTGACCGGCCACCGGGCCGAGGACACCACCATCGAAGCAGACGAGGAGCTTGTCTCGTGACGACGCTCGAACGACCCCAGATCAACCAGACCAGCCTGCTCGGCCAGTCGCTGTCCATCGCCCGACGCAACTTCATCCACATCAAGCGGATGCCCGAGATGCTGATGGACGTCACCATCCAGCCGGTGATGTTCGTGCTGCTGTTCGCCTATGTCTTCGGCAGCTCGATCGCCATTCCGATCGAGGGCGGCTACAAGGCCTTCCTGCTGCCCGGCATCATGGCCCAGACCGTCGCCTTCTCCTCCTTCATCGTCGCGGTCGGGCTCACCGCCGACCTGGAGAAGGGGATCGTCGACCGGATGCGCTCGCTGCCGATCAACCCGGCCGCGGTGCTGGTGGGCCGCTCGTTCTCCAGCGTCGCGCACTCTTCGATCGGGCTGGTGGTGATGTCGCTGACCGGCCTCGCGATCGGCTGGCGGATCCACACCAACATCCTCGAGGCGCTCCTGGGCTACGTCCTGCTCGTCGGCTGGGCGTTCTCGATGATCTGGGTCGGGATCCTCGTCGGCTCTGCCATGCGCTCGGTGGAGGCGGTCAACGGGGTGATGTTCGCCACGATGTTCCCGATCACGTTCCTGGCCAACACGTTCGCGCCGACCGACGGCATGCCCTCCTGGTTGCGGTTCATCGCCGAGTGGAACCCGATCTCGTCGCTCACGCAGGCGGTGCGCGTGCTCTGGGGCAACGACTACAAGCTCGCCGAGGGCGCGGCCTTCCCGATGCACCACCCGATCCCGTTCACGGTCGGCTGGATCGTGCTGCTCACCGCCACCCTCGCCCCCCTGGCCATCCGGACGTTCCGCAAGCGCACCGCTGACTGAGGCAACTTAGGGGAGCCTTGCTTGAAGAGGTGGAAGCATTAACGTCACACTTGCGTTGTGCAATTCGTGAAGCCAACTTCTACGCGCGCCGGGGGGACCCCCGACGGGGACGCTCCGACCCGTGAGCGGGTGGCCAAGACGATCCTCGAGAACGGCCCCTCGACGGCCGCCGACCTCGCCGCACGTCTGGACCTGACGGCCGCTGCAGTCCGCCGCCACCTCGATCACCTGACCGAGGACGGCACCGTCGAGGCGCGCGACCAGAAGGTCTACGGCAACCGCGGCCGCGGCCGGCCGGCCAAGGTGTTCGCACTCACCGACGTCGGACGTGACGCCTTCGACCAGCAGTACGACGACCTCGCCGCACAAGCCTTGAGGTTCGTGGCCGAGACCGGCGGCGACGACGCCGTCATGGAGTTCGCCCGTCGCCGGGTGGCCTTCGTGGAGCGCGACTACGCCGCGGTCGTCGCCGAGGACCCGACCCTGAGCCCGGCCGAGGCGCTCGCCAGGGTCTTCACGGCCGAGGGCTACGCAGCCAGCGTGCGCACCCTGCCCATCGGCGACCAGCTCTGCCAGCAGCACTGCCCCGTCTCGCACGTGGCCCACGAATTCCCGCAGCTGTGCGAGGCCGAGACCGAGGCCATCGGCCGCGTGCTCGGCACCCACGTCCAGCGACTCGCGACCATCGCCCACGGCGACGGCGTCTGCACGACCTGCATCCCGACGTCGAACACGTCGTCATCCACCCAGAAGGAGAAGGCATGACCTCCATCGAAGAACTGAACCCGTCCCTCGAGGGCATCGGCCGCTACGAGTTCGGCTGGTCCGACAAGAACGACGTCGGCGCCAACGCCCAGCGAGGCCTCAGTGAGGACGTCGTCCGCAACATCTCCGCGCTCAAGTCCGAGCCGCAGTGGATGCTCGACCTGCGCCTGAAGGGCCTCAAGCTCTTCCACCGCAAGCCGATGCCGACGTGGGGCTCCGACCTGT
>JBDSPC010000298.1:0-4246 GCA_039914485.1 Nocardioides sp. | reverse complement strand
CGGCATCCTGGTGGCCGGGCTCGTTGGGGTCGGCGTCCGAGCCCTGGTTGGGTCCGTCGCTGGCCTCCTCGGCGCCTGCGAGCTCGGTGGCGTCGTTGACCTCACCGTCGCCGTCGGACTGCTGGACGCTGTGCGTCGGGCTGGGGTTGGCGGCCTGGGCGGTGACTGCGCCGCCGATGCCGAGTGCGGCCAGGATCGCGGCCGCCCCGGTGATCGCGACATTGCGCTTGAGGTTCTTCATGGTGTGTCTCCTCGGGTGGGTGATCGCTGGTTGCGACCTTGTGACATCAGGTTGCCGCGGGAGCACTGTGAGGATGCTGAGAGACCCTGAGAGCCTCCTCAACGCCAGTATTGACGACCGCCGCAGCGGTGGTCACCGGGTCAGCTCGACGGAGTCGAAGAGCATTCCGGACTGGTCGATCGCGCGGAGCATCAGGCGCTCGTTCTCGGCAAGGAGGTCGACGAAGTGCAGCGTCGATGTGCTGACCTCGGTGAAGTCTTCTCGTCCGCTGGGACGAAGCGTGGCCGCGCCTCCGGAGACCACGTAGGTGACACCACCGATGGGCTTGGACCTTTGGTAGTCATGATCGTGGCCGGCGAACACCAGGGGGACGTCGTACTGCTCGAAGAGCGGCACCCACTGGTGCTGAATCTCGGCGTCGGAGCCATGGAAGCCGGCGGAGTACGCGGGCTTGTGCATCACCACGATCGTCCAGGCAGCATCAGTGGGTGAGGCCAGCGTCCTCTGGAGCCAGGTGCTCTGCGCGGGGTTGTCGACCTGCTCGGTGTCCAACACGACGATGCGGACGATGCCGACCCGGTCGGCGTACCAGGTCTGCTCGTCGCGGCCGGACTGGTCGAGGATGGCGGCCTGCTCGTCGCTCATGTAGTCGTGGTTGCCCAGCACCGGCACGAGGCGTGTGCCGGTGCTGGTGAGGGGCGTGAAGACGTGGGTGATCCTGGCCGCTGCCTGATCTGCGTCACCCTCGGGGTAGATCAGGTCGCCCAACAGGACGAGCCCTTCATAGTTCCGCCGCTGACCTTCCCTGACCATGGCTGCGACGGTGGCGTCGATGGCGCTACCGGGTCCGGTGCCGGTGTCGCCCGCCAGGGCAATTCGTGTGAGCGTCGAGGAGGGAACCGCGGAGGCTGGAGTCCGAGAGAGTTCCTCAGTCATCGCCCGGTCATCCACGACGCCGAACCCAATCAAGATCGCCACCGCACACGCCGAGGCCATCACGGCGGCAGCGAGACCCCTGGTCGTTCGTCTGATCACGCGATGGTCCCTTCACCTGGACGCGTCCGGGGCGTCGGCCCCCTTCATACGTCAGTGCAGCCGCGGCATCAGCATGCTGACGAAAGGTGCCTGAGTGTCCGCGTCGTCGGCTGTGAGAACGCTGAGAACCCCGTGGCGTCGGTCTTCTCAGCGTGTCCACAGCCGGCGACCGCCATGATGAGAGAGGACAGGGAAGGCAGGTCGGCCGGTGCAGGTACTTATGGTCGAGGACGAAGTGCGGCTCGCCGACACGGTGAGCCGTGGACTGGTAGCCGAAGGATTCGTCGTCGACATCGTCCACGACGGCGCCGAGGGACTCGAGCAAGCGCGGTCGCGTGACTACGACGTCATCATCCTCGACATCATGCTGCCGTCCTTGAACGGCTACGACGTGTGCCGCGAGCTCCGCGCGGCCGGGGTGTGGACTCCGGTGCTGATGCTGACGGCCAAGGACGGGGAGTACGACCAAGTCGACGCCTTCGACCTCGGGGCCGACGACTACCTGACCAAACCCTTCTCCTTCGTCGTCCTGGTCGCCCGGCTCCGGGCGCTCGTACGGCGCGGCGCGCCGGAGCGTCCCACGGTGTTGCAGGTCGGCGACCTGACCCTGGACCCGGCCACGAGGGTGGTTCGTCGCTGCGAGACCGACATCGAGCTGACCCCTCGGGAGTTCGGTCTGCTGCACTATCTGATGCGCAACCCTGACGACGTGGTGTCGAAGCTGGAGATCCTCCAGGGCGTGTGGGACCTGAACTACGAAGGTGATGAGAACGTCGTCGAGGTCTACGTCGGCTACCTGCGCCGCAAAATCGACCAGCCCTTCGGTCGACGGTCCATCCAGACGGTCCGCGGCGTGGGCTACCGCCTGTCCGGCCACGGAGATGGTCGTCCATGAGGAGGTTCCAGGGGGTGCGCTGGCGGACCACCGCGGCGGCCACCCTCGCCGTCGCCGTCTTCCTGGCCGTCGCAGCACTCGCGTTCGCTCTCGCGCAGCGGCAGCAGCTTGAGGGCTCCCTCACCGAGGCCGCCCAGCAGCAGGCGTCCGACACCGCGGCGCAGGTCGCGCAAGACGGCGTTGGCGCCGCCTTTGCCGGGGGCGCCGGGGACCAGTCCCTGGTCCAGATCGTCGACACGGACGGGAACGTCCTCGCCGCGAGTCCTTCGATAGAGGGAGAGCCGCCGGTGGCGGAACTTCGACCCGACCCGGGATCGACCAGCACGATCCGCTCGGCGGTCCTGCCCATCGGTGAGGGCGAAGACTTCGTCGTGATCGCCCGGGGTGTCTCGACCCCTGATGGCCCGGTGGTGGTGCTGGTCGCGGAGAGCTTGGAGCTGGTCGGGCAGTCCACGGATGTGGTCGCCACCCTGCTGCTGATCGGGTATCCCGTGGTTTTGCTGGGGGTCGCGGTGAGCTCCTACTGGCTCGCGGGTCGAGCCCTTGCCCCGGTCGAGGCCATCCGGACCCGGGTCGCGCAGGTCCAGGGAACCTCGCAGCTGGACGCGCGGGTGCCCGTACCCGAGGGCGACGACGAGATCTCTCGGCTTGCGGTCACGATGAACGCGATGCTCGAGCGGCTGGAGACCGGCAGTGACCGGCAACGCAGATTCGTGGGTGACGCCTCGCACGAACTGCGCAGCCCGCTGGCCACTATCCGCGCCGCCCACGAGATTGCGACCCTGCACCCGGAGGGCCGTGACTGGACCGAAACCAGCCTCGACGTGCTTGCCGAGCTCGACCGCCTCGACGATCTGGTCGCGGACCTGCTCCTGCTTGCTCGCGTCGACGAGCACGGACTGAGTATCCGATCTGTCGACGTCGACCTCGACGATCTCGTCAGCCAAGAGGCCCAACGACTCCGCAAGCTCGACGTCCTCACCGTGACCATGACGGCGCCACCCGTGCGTATCCAAGGTGACCCCGTCCAGCTTTCCCGTGTGTTGCGCAACCTGGGCGACAACGCCGCGCGGCACGCCGAGAGTCACGTCGACCTCAGCCTCCAGATCCTCGCCGACAGGGTTGCGCTCACGATCGAGGACGACGGACCAGGAATCCCCGAAGCCGACCGCGAACGGGTCTTCGAACGTTTCGTGCGTTTGGACGAGAGCCGAACCCGCGCCAGTGGTGGCACCGGCCTGGGATTGGCGATCGCCCGCGAGATCAGCGCAGCCCACGGCGGAAGCCTCAACGCGGAAGCCGAAGCGCGCGGAGCGCGACTTGTGTTGATGCTCCCGTACGCCGCGCCGACAACCCCCATGGGCGCGTGACCCAGGGCGCTCACGCCACCTCGTGGCAGGACTGCGCAGAATGGGCTGTGCCCCCGGGGTGGGGGCACGCCGGGGGCACTGGACTATGGGTGAGGACCGACTGGCTCAGGCGGCGGCAGCCTCCTCCAGGACGTCGTCCTCGATGGTGTCGGCGCGGCGCTGCTGGACGGTGAACCAGCTGACCGCGGCGACGATGACGACCAGGAACAGTCCGCTGGTGGCGTTGGCACCCAGGCCCAGGCCGCCGTCAGCGGGAGCCTGGGTGAGGTAGTCGCCCATGGATGCGCCGAAGGGGCGGGTCAGGATGTAGGCGGTCCAGAAGGCCAGGACCGCGTTGAGTCCGCCCTTGAGGTGGGCGACGGTGACCAGGGCGATCAGGAGGCCGAACAGTCCGGCGGAGGGCAGGTAGCCCAGCGCCAGCTTCTCGCCGACCAGGTCGCCTGCGGACGTACCGAGGGCGAAGGTCATCAGGATCGCGGCCCAGTAGAAGGACTCGCGGCGACTGGTCAGGATGGTGTGGATGGAGAGCGTGCGCTCCGAGCGGAACCAGGCGGCGAAGGTCGCGGCGAGCGCCGCGCTGAAGGCGATGGTGGTGGTCCAGAGGCTGACGCCGAAGTTGTCGACGAGGTTGTCGGTGATGAGGGTGCCCATGATGCTGATCAGGACGACCGCTGCCCAGTAGATCGCTGGGATGTAGCGGCGGGC
>JBDSPC010000257.1:0-4215 GCA_039914485.1 Nocardioides sp. | reverse complement strand
AGGAACAGGTCGACCTGGTCGAGGCCGAGCTTGGTCAGCGACTCCTCGAGGGAGCGACGCGCGTCCTCGGGACGGTGGAAGCCGTTGTTGAGCTTGGTGGTGACGTAGAGGTCGTCGCGGTCGAGGCTCGAGTCCTTGATCGCCGCGCCGACGCCTTCCTCGTTCTGGTACATCTGCGCGGTGTCGATGTGGCGGTAGCCGACCTCGAAGGCGGTCAGCACCGTGGCGGCAGTCTCCTCCGGCGGGACCTGGAAGACACCGAAGCCGAGCTGGGGGATGGACGTGCCGTCATGGAGGGTCAGATTCGCAACAGTCATGACAGGCCCTACGCAGATCGGCCCCGGATAATTCCCGGGGCCGATCCGTGCGGGTGGGGGTCAGCTCACGCTGACTGCCGTGTCATCGACGACGAAGCTCGTCTGGAGCGACGAGTCCTCGTTCATCAACAGCTTCACGGTGACCGCCTTGCCCTGGTGCGCGAGCAGGCTGTGCGTGAACTGCGTGTACGTCGAGCTGGTGCCCACGTTGCTGAAGGTCCGCAGCGTCGTGGTCACCCCGCCCACGATGACCTGCACCTTCATCGTGTCGTAGACGGTCGAGCCGGTCTCGGCGGTGTCGGTGCGGATCCAGTACGACAGGTTCGCGGTCGTCGCCGAGGATGGGATGGTGACGGTCTGCGTGAGGCTCTCCGTCGAGGTCGACCCGTTTCCGCCCAGCCATGCCTTCCACGAACCTCCGTGGGCGGGCTTGGAGGTCGACGACGTGATCGCGCCGGTGGTGCCGCCCCACGAGGCGGCTCCCGATTCGAAGCCAGGGTTGAGCAGGACGTTGCCCCCGGCGGGCGGGGGAGTCGTGCCGTAGTCGACGTCGGCGTACTTCCAGAGCATGAACGCGATGGCGTCGATGTTGCGGTCGAGCGCGGTCGCGTTGACGTTGGCGGTCGTGTCGCACGATGAGTGGTAGCAGGGGTCGAAGGCGCGGCCGGACTGGCCGCCCCACTTCTGCGCCTGGGCCGAGGTCATCGTGGTCTCGGCGCCGGTGAAGGTGCCGGACGTCGGGATGCCGTAGCTGCGGAAGGCCGCGTGGTCCGAGCGCCCCTGCACGTCGATGTACTCCCAGGGGATGCCCTTCGAGGTGAAGTAGGACGTGAGGTCGTCGCGCGCCCCGTTGCCGGCCGGGTTGTCGTCGTAGACGAAGTAGCCCGGGTTGGGCGAGCCGATCATGTCGAAGTTGAGGTAGAGCTCGATCTTGTCCTTCTCGGCAGTCGACAGTGTCGACATGTAGTGCTTCGAGCCGAGCAGGCCGAGCTCCTCCGCGCCCCAGAAGCCGAACCGGATGTGGTTCCTCGGCGTGACGCCGCTGGCGGCGAAGGCGAGCGCGTTCTCCAGGATCCCGGCCGAGCCGGTGCCGTTGTCGTTGATGCCCGGTCCCACGGACACGGAGTCGAGGTGCGCACCGGTCATCACGACATGGTTGGGGTCGCCGCCGGGCCAGTCGGCCACCAGGTTGTACGTCGAACCCGCGGACGTCGAGAAGGTCTGCACGCTCGTCGTGTAGCCCGCGGCGTCGAGCTTGCCCTTCACCCAGTTCAGCGAGGCGAGGTAGCCGGGACGGCCGGCAGCGCGGTTGCCGCCGTTGGCGGTGGCGATGGACTGCAGCTGGTTCAAGTGCGCTTGAACACTGGTGACCGAGATGTCGGGGGCAGGGGCGAGCGGTGCCGGGGCGGCCTGGGAGCCGGGGGCCACCAGGGCGGTCGCGGCGACCAGCAGGGCCGGGGCAAGCAAGGAACGCTTCACGAGGTCTCCTCGAAGAGTGCGGGAATGACAGTGCCCCGGTGCGGCGGAAGACCGCACCGGGGCACAGGGTGGGGCAGGATCAGCTGACGCTGACCGCGGTGTCATCGACGACGAAGCTCGTCTGGAGCGAGGAGTCCTCGTTCATCAGGAACTTCACCGTCACGGCCTGGCCCTTGTAGGCGAGCAGGCTGTGGCTGAACTGCGTGTACGTCGAGTTCGTCCCGACGTTGCTGAAGGTGCGCAGCGTCGTGGTGACCCCGCCGACGATGACCTGGACCTTCATCGTGTCGTAGACCGTCGAGCCCGACTCGGCAGTGTCGGTGCGGATCCAGTACGACAGGCTGGCCGCGGTGGCCGTCGAGGGGATGGTGACGGTCTGGGTCAGGTTCTCGGTCGAGGTGACGCCGTTGCCGCCGAGCCACGCCTTGTAGGAGCCGGTCCGCGCCGGGCGACCGGTGTTGGTCGTGATCACACCGGTGGTGCCGCCCCACGAGGCCGCACCGGACTCGAAGCCCGGGTTGAGCAGGATGTTGCCACCGGTGGGCGGCGGGGTGGTGCCACACGTCGGGTCGGCCGTCTGGGCCGGCACGTTGACCGCGTCCCAGGCGTTCTTCACCGCGTTGAACTGGGCGCAGGTGCTGTCCAGGTTCTTGGCTGCCTGCAGGGTCCAGGTGCGGTACTTCAGGTAGGACGCACCGGACGTCTTCATCAGCATCGCGTTGTACATGATCTTGCCGGCCTGCTGGACACCGAGCCCGGTCACGCTGGTGCCGTCGCACTTCGACGTACCACCCATGGCCAGGAGGTAGAACCAGTGGTTGCCGGGACCGGCCGCCGCGTGAACCTCGGTGCTCGGAATCGCGCTGGTGTAGCAGACCGGGTCGCCGACGGCGCCCGGGTCGGCCATGTTGCGGATCGGGCCCTGGCCGACGAGGTTGATCTCCTCGCCGACGGTCCAGTCCGGGCCGTCGTAGGTGGCCGACTGGTTGTCGTAGAACTCCGTGAGCGCGCCGAAGACGTCACCCACGAACTCCTGGGTGCCCGAGCCGGAGATGCCGCCGGGGGTCTTGTCGTCCACACCGTGGCCGAACTCGTGTGCGATCACGTCGAGCTCGCCGATCCACTGGCCGGACTGGTTGTGTCCGATCTGGACCTGGGTTCCGTCGTAGTAGGCATTGATGTCGTTGAGGCCGACCTTGATCGGCACCCAGCCGCCCGAGCCGTTCATGCCGTTGCGGCCGAGCCACGTCGACATCATCATCCGCATCTGCTGCGCGCCGTAGAACGCGTCGACGCAGCCGGTCTCGCGGCTGGTGGCGTCGCCGTTGCCCCACGAGTCGTCCGGGCCGCTGAAGACGACGTTGTTGGCCGAGTCGGCACACGTCAACGTGGTCGCGGCGGTGTCGCGCATCGAGTAGGTGCTGCCCGAGAGGGTGGTGTTGAAGGCCAGCGGGTTGGGTCCGCTGTACGCCGCGCTGCCACTGCCGTCGACCACGTGCTCCTTGGCTCCGAGGACCGTGCCGTCCTGCGCGTCGACGTACACCGACTGGCGCGACGCCTCGCCGGCGTCCTGACCCGAGACGGTGGTCTCGTAGGCGAGGCGGCTGGTGGCGCCGTTCTGCCAGATGACCAGGGTCGTGGGCTCGACGTTCTCGACCGAGTCGACCTGTCCGCGGGAGATCTCGATCGCCCGGTCCTGGGCGATGGCCGGAGTCGTGGAGGCGATGTCCACGGGCGCCGTCTGGGCGACCTGGGTGTTGAGGACGGCTCCATCGGCGCCGGTGACGACGACGAAGTCGCCGCCGACGACGGGCAGCCCCTGGTGGGTGCGCTCATAGGCGACCGCCACGGTGCCGTTGCCGCCCTGCAGGCTCGCGGTGCGGACGAGCTTGTCCTCCGGCGCGAGCTTGACCTTGCCTTCGTGCTTGGCGATCCACTGGGCCGCCTTGTCGTTGGCGGCCTGCAGGGATCCGGGCTCGTCAGCGCTGTTCAGTGGGGCGGCGTTGGCCGGCGCGACCTGGGCCATCGGCATGGCCAGGGTTGCGGCCGAAAGTGCCAACGCAGCCAGACCTGCCAGTCGCGGAGTGCTCGAGAGTGAGCGAATCACGGGGGTTCCTCTCCTTCATGGCCGGATCTCGGCCACCGGATACGTCGGCGGAGTCACCGGCGCACTGCACAAAATGGCAATGCGAGAGGGGGTAGGTCTACGGGGATTGCCTTGCAGGAAGTTGCAATGCGTGAACTTGTAGATCCCGTCAGCGCCTGAGGCGCACCGTGGCGCTCGTCAGGGCCGGCCCGGCAGCGCTCTTGGGCAGCACGACGCGGTACCTGCCGCGGCGCAGGTCGACGACGACCCTGTCCTTGGGGCCACGGGTGCGGACGCGCTCGACCTTGCGCCAGCGCTTGCCCACCTTGCGCT
>JBDSPC010000253.1:0-3325 GCA_039914485.1 Nocardioides sp. | reverse complement strand
CCCATGGCACCCAGATCGTCGCGATCAACGCCGACGACGAAGGCATCGCCTACTGGAGCGAGGACGTTTCCTCCGCCCAGCTGGCCGCCGACCTCCAGCACCTCCTCAACGAATGAGTTCGATGCTTCCGCTGATCACTGCTCTGAGCATTCCCAGTCCGAGCCAGGGCACGTGGGAGATCGGGCCCGTCCCGCTCCGTGCCTACGCCCTGTGCATCATCGCTGGGATCATGGTCGCGATCTGGATCGGTGAGCGCCGCTGGATCGCCCGCGGCGGCACCGCCGGAGAGGTCTCCGACCTGGCGATCTGGGCGATCCCGTTCGGTCTCGTCGGGGCCCGGCTCTACCACGTGGCCACCGACTGGCAGAAGTACTTCGGCGACGGGCAGCACCCGATCGAGGCGCTCTACATCTGGCGCGGCGGCCTCGGCGTCTGGGGTGGCATCGCCATGGGAGCGCTCGGTGTCGTGATCGGCGCCCGGCTCCGGGGCATCAAGCTGCTGCCGGTCCTCGATGCGATGGCGCCGGGCGTGCTGGTCGCGCAGGCGCTGGGCCGGTGGGGCAACTGGTTCAACCAGGAGCTCTACGGCCGCCCGACCGACCTGCCGTGGGGCCTCGAGATCAACCCGGACCTCGACGACGGAGTTCGCTACCAGTACGGCGCCGACGTGCTGTTCCACCCGACGTTCCTCTACGAGTTCCTCTGGTGCCTGGCGGCCTTCGCCGTCGTCATCTGGGCCGACCGGCGCTTCCGCCTCGGACACGGTCGGGTGCTGGCGCTCTACGTGATGGCCTACACCGTGGGCCGGTTCTGGATCGAGCGGTTGCGGATCGACGACGTCCAGCTCTCCGACGTCGGCGGGCTGCGGTTCAACGAGTGGACCTCGATCCTGCTGTTCGTGCTGGCCACGGCCTACTTCCTGTGGGCGGGCCGCCAGCGCCCCGGGCGCGAGGAGACGGTCTACTCCCGCGACCCCGTGACGGAGGCCACCTCGCAGTCTGCGGACTGAGATCGCTGTCTCACGACAGCGCTGTGCCGGTGATAGATTTCGGATCGCGCGGGCCAACGCCGTCCCCTGCCGATCGCCATCACCCGCGTTCACGCCCGTCCTCGACGGCTCGCGTGAGCGCACGACGACGGGAGAACGCCCAGATGGACGCCTTCTCACCGCCTGCAGGCCGAGCCACTTCGGGACTACTTGCGGGCCCCCAGGCACAAGGGCTCTACGACCCTCGCCACGAGCACGACGCGTGTGGCGTGGCGTTCGTCGCCACGCTGACCGGTGTCGCCAGCCACGACATCGTGGCCAAGGCGCTGACCGCGCTGCGCAACCTCGACCACCGCGGCGCCGCGGGCGCCGAGACCAACTCCGGTGACGGTGCGGGCATCCTGATGCAGGTGCCCGACGCGTTCCTGCGCGATGTGGTCGACTTCGACCTTCCCGGTGCCGGCAGCTACGCCGTCGGTACGGCGTTCGTCGCCGACGCCGACTCGCTGGCCAAGGTCCAGGCCCAGATCGAGCAGATCGCCGGCGAGGAGGGCCTCAGTGTCCTCGGGTGGCGCGAGGTGCCGACCAACCCCGACGTGCTGGGCGCCACCGCCAAGAGCGTGATGCCGAGCTTCGTCCAGCTGTTCGTGGCCGGTGCGGGCAAGCGCGTCGCCGGGATGGCGCTCGAGCGCCTCGCCTTCTGCCTGCGCAAGCGCGCCGAGCACGAGGCCGACGTCTACTTCCCGTCGCTCTCAGGTCGCACGCTCGCCTACAAGGGCATGCTGACGACCGACCAGCTCGACAACTTCTTCCCCGACCTGCTCGACGAGCGCGTCGCGTCGGCCCTGGCCGTCGTGCACTCGCGCTTCTCCACGAACACGTTCCCGAGCTGGCCGCTGGCCCACCCGTTCCGGTTCATCGCCCACAACGGCGAGATCAACACCGTGATGGGCAACCGCAACTGGATGCGGGCCCGCGAGGCGCTCCTCGAGAGCGACGTCATCCCCGGCCCGCTCGACCGGCTCTACCCGATCTGCACCCCGGGCCACTCCGACTCCGCGTCGTTCGACGAGGTGCTCGAGCTGCTGCACATGGGCGGTCGCTCGCTGCCGCACTCGGTGCTGATGATGATCCCCGAGGCGTGGGAGAACCACGCCGAGATGGACGCGCAGCGTCGTGCGTTCTATGAGTTCCACTCCTCGATGATGGAGCCGTGGGACGGCCCGGCCTGTGTCGTCTTCACCGACGGCAGCCAGATCGGCGCCGTGCTCGACCGCAACGGCCTGCGTCCCAGCCGCTACTGGGTCACCGACGACGGCCTGGTCGTGCTGGCCTCCGAGGTCGGCGTGCTCGACCTCGACCCCGCCACGATCGTGCGCAAGGGTCGCCTGCAGCCCGGCAGGATGTTCCTGGTCGACACCGACGAGCACCGCATCGTCGAGGACGAGGAGATCAAGTCCGAGCTGGCCGGCGAGCACCCCTACGACGAGTGGCTGCACGCCGGGCTCATCCACCTCGACGACATCGTCGACCGCGAGCACATCGTGCACACGCACGCCTCGGTGACGCGGCGCCAGCAGATCTTCGGCTACACCGAGGAGGAGCTGCGCGTCCTGCTCACCCCGATGGCCAACACCGGCGGCGAGGCCCTCGGCTCGATGGGCACCGACACGCCCATCGCCGCCCTCAGCGACAAGCCGCGCCTGCTGTTCGACTACTTCGCGCAGCTGTTCGCGCAGGTCACCAACCCGCCGCTGGACGCGATCCGCGAGGAGCTCGTCACCTCGCTCAGCAGCACCATCGGCCCGGAGGCCAACCTGCTCGAGCCGGCACCCGCGTCGTGCCGCCAGGTCGTGCTGCCGTTCCCGGTCATCTCCAACGACGACCTGGCCAAGATCCGCCACATCAACCGTGACGGCGACATGCCCGGCTTCATCACGCACGTTTCCCGCGGCCTCTACGAGGTCGAGGGCGGCGGTGGCGCGCTGGCCAGGCGGATCGACGAGATCTGCGTCGAGGTGTCCGAGGCGATCGCCGACGGAGCGCGCGTGATCGTGCTCTCCGACCGGCACTCGACCGCCGACCTCGCCCCGATCCCGTCGCTGCTGCTCACCGGCGCGGTCCACCACCACCTGGTGCGCGAGAAGACCCGCACCCAGGTCGGTCTCCTCGTCGAGGCCGGTGACGTGCGCGAGGTGCACCACGTCGCGCTTCTCGTCGGGTACGGCGCCGCGGCGGTCAACCCCTATCTCGCGATGGAGTCCGTGGAGGACCTCGCGCGCGAGGGCTACTACGTCAAGGTCGACCCCGAGAAGGCCGTCGCCAACCTGATCAAGG
>JBDSPC010000240.1:0-7606 GCA_039914485.1 Nocardioides sp. | reverse complement strand
CAACGTGCGACTCGGCAGCCCCACCGGCCCCTACGCGCTCGAGAGCGACCGGACCGACGGCAACTTCGCCAACTCCAACGGTGCGACCTGGTGGAAGAACTTCTCCACCCTCGATGGCGGCAACGGCATCCGTGTCGGCTTCGTCGGCGCGGTGACCGAGGACCTCGACTCGCTGGTCGCGCCCTCGGCGATCGACGGGTTGGCCATCACCAGCATCGTGAACGAGGTCAACGACGCCGCCGACGCTCTCAAGGTTGACGGGTGTGGTGGAGCGCCTTGCGATGTCGTGATCGAGCTGGTTCACGAGGGCGCCCCCAGCCCGTCGTGCGCGACGATCAAGACCGACACTGCGTCGACCTTCGGCCAGATCGTCCACGGTGCCAACGACAACGTCGACGCGATCGTCTCCGGTCACACGCACCTGAAGTACAACTGCAAGGTCGACCAGGTTGGCACCGCGATCGACCGCCCGGTCGTCTCGGCCGGCCAGTACGGCTCCTACCTCAACCAGCTCGAGTTCGACTTCGAGACGGGCACCGACACCCTCGTCGGCATTCGCCAGCACGTGCTGGCGATGAAGGACTACGACGAGGACGCTGCCACCAAGGTGATCGTGAACGCCGCGGTCGACGTGGCTGCGGTCAAGGGGCAGGTGGAGCTGGGCCAGGTGAACGGACCGTTCAAGCGGGCTCGTCGCACCGACACGCAGACCGCAGGAAGCCCGATCGTGGAGAACCGTGGCGGCGAGTCGACGCTCGGCAACCTCGTGGCGGAGATCCAGCGCTGGAAGACCGGCGCCGACATCGGCGTCATGAACCCGGGCGGTCTGCGCGACGACCTCATCGGCACCGACGACCTCGCCGGACCGGTGACCTACCGCGAGGCAGCCAACGTGCAGCCTTTCGCCAACACCCTGGAAACCACCGAACTGACGGGCGCCCAAGTCAAGCTGCTCCTCGAGCAGCAGTGGCAGCGCGATCCCGACAACAACATCCCGTCGCGCCCCTTCCTCCGTCTGGGCACCTCGAAGGGCTTCACCTTCACCGAGGACTCGTCCAAGGCCGAGGGCAACCGGATCACGGGCATGTGGCTCAACGGTGTCGCCATCGACCCGACGGCGACCTACACCGTGTCGGCGAACAGCTTCGTCGCCTCCGGCGGTGACAACTTCCGGGCCTTCACCCTGGGCGCCAACACGCAGGACACCGGCTTCACCGACCTGCAGGCCACGGTCGACTACCTCGACGAGTTCGCCAACACGGCGGAGGGCGACTCGCCCCTGCCGGTCGACTACGCCCAGCACGCTGTGGGCGCCCGCGTTCCGGCCGGTCCGCACGCGGCCGGATCCACGGTCACCATCCCCATCGACTCGCTGTCGATGACGGGCGCCGGTGACCTTGTCGACACGGTGGTGACGGCCTCCTACAACGGCGTCGACCTCGACCTCAACCGGACGGTGGCCACGTCGCTGCCGACCCAGCCGTTCGACACCCCCGGGACGGCCACGGTCTCGTTCGCGATGCCCGTCGCGCCCGGCGGCACCGCGTGGATCAAGCTGACGGGTGCCTCCGGGACCGTCGCCTGGCTGCCGGTCGAGGCGGTCGACGGTCGCGCGACCTCCACGGTTGATGCTCCAGACTCCGAGGTCGCCTACGACCAGCCCGGTTCGGTCTTCGCCACAGTGACCCCGACCGGTGCGACCGGCACGGTGACCTTCTCCGAAGGCCCGCTCGTGCTCGGCGTGGTGGACGTGGAGGACGGGACGGCGACGTACGCCTTCATCGCGAAGAGCCTGTCCGTCGGTCCGCACACGCTGACGCTGGACTACAGCGGTGACGACGCGAACAAGCCGTCGACGTCGACCGTGGGCGTGACGGTCACCAAGGCCACGACGGCCACGACCGCGACGGCCACGCCTTCATCGGTCGTCCAGGACAGCGGCGCCAGCGCCATCGCTGTGGCCGTGACCGCGTCGGGCTACGTCCCGACCGGGTCGGTCTCGGCCTGGCTCGGTGCCACCGAGCTGTCGACGGCAACGCTGGTCGACGGCCAGGCGTCGCTCCCGGTCGGTCCGTTCGCGACCACGGGTGACAAGGCGATCGAGGTCCGCTATGCCGGAGACGGCAACGCGACGGCGTCGACCACCACGGTCACCGTGACCGTGACGGCGAAGCCGGTGACAGAGCCGATCGCCACCACGGTGAGCGGCACGGCCCTGCCGATCAAGTACGGCAAGGCCGGCTCTGTCGCGATCACGGTCTCCCCGTCGGCGGCCACCGGTCAGGTCGAGCTGCTCAACGGCACGACCAGCCTGGGCACCGCGAGCCTGGTGGGCGGGTCGGCTGCCATCGCCGTACCGGCCAAGGCGCTCGAGGTCGGGACGCACACGCTCGTCGTGCGCTACCTCGGCTCGAGCACGCACAACGCGTCGCAGAACACGGTCACCGTGACGGTGGCCAAGGGCAAGCCCACCGTGAAGGTCAAGGCCGGTACGGCGAAGGCGGGTGCGAAGACCAGAGTCGTCGCCGACGTCACGGGCGACGGCTACGACGTCACCGGCAAGGTGAAGTTCGTGGCTCACCTGATCAATGGCAAGAAGATGTTCGCCGACACGGTGACCCTCGAGGACGGCAAGGTCGTGGGCAAGCTGGTGCTGCCGAAGGCGGGCAACTACAAGCTGGTTGCGATCTACAAGGGTGACGCACACACCCTCTGGGGCAAGGCGAAGACCACGGTCACCGTTCGCTGAGTCCGGCCCCGACGCCCTCTCCCCTGAAAGTTCGGGGAGGGGGCGTTTCGGCGAATCAGGCTGGCGGGCCGGGCGCCCCTAGACTTGCCGCGTGACCCTGCGCCTCCATGACACTGCGACCCGCGAAGTCCGTGACTTCGTTCCCCTCGAGGAGGGGAAGGCGGGCATCTACGTCTGCGGGCTCACGGTGCAGTCGGAGCCGCATGTCGGGCACGTGCGCTCGGCCGTCAACTTCGACGTGCTGCGCCGCTGGCTGATGGCGAGCGGCTATGCGGTCCACTTCATCCGCAACGTCACCGACATCGACGACAAGATCCTCGCCAAGGCCGCCGAGCAGGACCGGCCCTGGTACAACCTCGCCTACGCGATGCATGCCGAGCTGACGACCGCGCTGGCCTCGATCAACGTGCTGCCGCCGACCTACGAGCCCGGCGCGACCGGCACGATCCCCGAGATGCTCGAGCTGATCGAGACGCTGATCGAGCGCGGTCACGCCGATCCGGCCGAGGACGGCTCGGGCGACGTCTACTTCGACGTGCGGTCCTGGGCGGCGTACGGCGAACTGACCCGTCAAGGCATCGACGACATGGAACCGGCGACCGACGCGGACCCGCGCGGCAAGCGCGACCCTCGCGACTTCGCGCTGTGGAAGGGCTACAAGTCCTCCGAGCCCGAGTCCGCCGCCTGGCCCTCGCCGTGGGGCAGGGGCCGTCCGGGCTGGCACATCGAGTGCTCCGCGATGGCGTGGAAGTACCTCGGCCCGGCCTTCGACATCCACGGCGGCGGCGTCGACCTGCGCTTCCCGCACCACGAGAACGAGCAGGCGCAGTCGCGTGCCGCCGGCCACCCGTTCGCCTCCTACTGGCTGCACAACGCCTGGATCACCACCGCCGGCGAGAAGATGAGCAAGTCGCTCGGCAACTCGCTGCTCGTGCCGTCGGTCCTGGAGCGCGTGCGCGGCATCGAGCTGCGCTTCTACATGGTCTCCGCGCACTACCGCTCGCACGTCGAGTTCTCGTTCGAGGCACTCGACGAGGCGGCTGTCGGGTTCCGGCGGATCGAGTCGTTCCTCGAGCGAGCTGCCACCGCCCTCGGCGAGCCCGTGCCGACCGACGGGATGTGGTGCGCCGAGTTCATCGAGGCGATGGACGACGACCTCGGCACCCCGGCGGCCGTCGCTGCCATCCACGACGTGGTGCGCGAGGGCAACAAGCTGCTCGCCGACACTGGCAATGAGGCCGCACTGCGCGGCAACGCCGCCTCCGTGCGTGCCATGCTCGCGGTGCTCGGCCTCGACCCGGCCGACCCGGCGTGGGCGACCACGGGCGGCGCCGACGACGAGAAGCTGCGTGGCGCGATCGACGTACTGATCGCAGCCATGCTCGAGGACCGCGCGACCGCGCGGGCCGACAAGGACTGGGCCCGGGCGGACGCGATCCGCGACCGCATCAAGGCGGCCGGCATCGAGATCGAAGACACGCCCTCCGGGCCGAAGTGGAGCATGTAATGCCTGGTAATTCTCAGCGCAAGGGATCGGTCCGCAAGAGCGGCAAGGGCGCGTCCGTCGGCTCCGGCGGCAACGTCCGGCGCGGCCTCGAGGGTCGGGGCCCCACGCCCGCTGCCAAGGACCGGCCTTATCACAAGGCCCACAAGGACGCGAAGCGCGCCGACCGCACCGAGTCCAAGCGCCCCCCGCGCCGCTCGACCAAGTCGACCGACGCCGAGTGGGTCGCCGGTCGCAACTCCGTCCTCGAGGTGCTCTCGGCCGGCATCCCGGTGACGGGTGTCTACGTCGCCGAGGGAGCCGAGCGCGACGGGCGACTGCGCGACGCCTTCAAGATGGCTGCCGAGCACGGCTACCCGCTGCTCGAGGTCACCCGCACCGAGCTCGACCGGATGACCGCCGGCGCCGTTCACCAGGGTCTGGCCGCCCGCCTGCCGTCCTACGAGTACGCCCACGCCGACGACCTGCTCGAGCGCGCGACTGCCGCCGGTGAGCAGCCGCTGATCGTCGCACTCGACTCGGTCACCGACCCCCGCAACCTCGGCGCCGTCGTGCGCTCGGCCTCCGGCTTCGGCGCGCACGGCGTGCTGATCCCCGAGCGTCGCGCAGCCGGCATGACCGCGTCCGCGTGGAAGTCCAGCGCAGGTGCGGCCGCCCGCATCCCCATCGCGCAGACGGTCAACCTGGTGCGTCAGCTCAAGGCCCTCCAGAACGCCGGCTGCATGGTCGTCGGGCTGGCTGCCGACGGCGAGATCACGCTGCCGGAGCTCGTGTCCGGCGACGGTCTCGCCACCGGTCCGCTGGTGATCGTGGTGGGCTCCGAGGGCAAGGGCCTGGGCCGGCTCGTCACCGAGACCTGTGACACGACGGTGTCGATCCCGATGGCCAACCAGCTCGAGTCGCTCAACGCCGGAGTCGCAGCGTCGGTGACGCTGTATGCGATTGCACAGGCGCGGAGCTAGCACGCGGCGGGTCCTGATCGGGCTCGTCCTCACGGCGGTGTGCCTCACCGTCGGGGTCTCGTCGGGGCTGGCGTTCTTCCTCGGCGACAACCGCACGGTCGTCGTGGCGAGCCACGACGCTGTCGTCACCCCCACCTTCGACGGGTACGTCGCACTGCGGACGGGCCCGCTCCTGCCCGACGTCCGGAGACCCACGGGTGGGCCCATCGGCGTCGACCTGCTGATCGGCAAGACCCAGAGCGACTCGGTCGAGGAGCTGTTCGCGCGCTACGCGTTCATCGCCGGCGAGCCGGAGTCGCAGATCGCCAAGGTGACCGACGCGGTGCGCGACATGGCGATCTCGGCCGCCCTGCGCGGGGTCGCGCTCGGCCTGGTGCCGCTCGCGACGTGGTGGCTGCTCGGCCCGCACCGGCGCGGCCAGCTCTTCCGCGGGGTGCGGACCCGGAAGGGAGTGCTCGGCGGCGTACTCCTGCTCTCGGTGCCGTTGCTCCTGTGGCAGCCCTGGTCGGCGGACGAGGACACCCAGGAGTCGCAGGGGGAGTGGGAGCCGCTCGAGACCTTCATGGCGGGCTTCCCGGTGCCTGCGGAGGCCGCCGGCATCGAGATCCGCAACAGCCCCACCACGGTGCAGACGCAGCGCCTGATCCAGAGCGCGGTCGACACCTATCAGCAGAGCAAGGACTTCTACGACCGGGCCGCCGCCGGGGCGGAGGCGCTCGACGTGCGCGAGCCGGCCGAGGACGAGACCGTCGCGCTGGTGGTCAGCGACCGCCACGACAACATCGGCATGGACCGCGTCGCGCGCGCCATCGGCGACCGGGGCGGCGCCAC
Source organism: Nocardioides sp. (assembly GCA_039914485.1). GTDB lineage: Bacteria > Actinomycetota > Actinomycetes > Propionibacteriales > Nocardioidaceae > Nocardioides. The sequence continues at coordinate 1,560 of JBDSPC010000240.1, read as the reverse complement.
GGTCGTGCTCGACGCGGGTGACGACACCTCGACCGGCCAGCCGTGGGAGGCGTTCAGCCTCGACTCCCTCGACCGGGCCTTCGACGACCTCGACCGCTTCGGCGTGGCCGGCAACCACGACAACGGGCCGTTCGTCACGGACTATCTCGACCACCTCGGTTGGGAGATGCTCGACGGCACCAGCGTCGAGGCGCCGTGGGGCGGACTGCTGCTCGGTCTCGACGACCCGCGCTCCAGCGGACTGGGCAACTGGCGCGACGAGAGCGGGCTGAGCTTCACCGAGGTCGGCGAGCGGCTGGCCGATGCCGCCTGCGAGGGCGACCGGATCTCGACCCTGCTCGTCCACGACGCCAACCTCGGGCGCGAGGCGCTCGCCCGCGGCTGCGTCGACCTCGTCATCGGGGGACACACGCACGTCCAGGACGGGCCTGACCTGATCGAGGGTGAGGACGGCGAAGCGGGATACCGGTTCACCAATGGCACGACGGGCGGTGCGGCGTACGCCATCGCGATCGGCAGCAAGCCGCGCCGCGACGCCGACGTCGCCCTCGTGACCTACCGCGACGAGCGGCCGGTCGGGACGCAGTGGGTGCGGTTGCGGACCGACGGGGTGTTCGTGGTCGGGGAGTACGCCGAGCTCTCGCTGACCGACTAGAAATAGTCGCGGATGTGCAGCTGGCGCCCGTCGAAGAGGGCGTCGAGGGCGGTGTCCTGGTCGGTGGGTCCGGTGAGCAGTCCGCTCATCCGCAGGTCCGCGCAGGACGCGGCACCGGCATAGAACTGGGCCAGGCCGCGAGGCGCGAACGTCGGGCCGCCGGGGGTGCCGGGGACGACCTCGCCGTCGGCCGTCAGCGACCAGTCGCCGTTCGTGGTCTCGAGCAGGTCGCCCGCGACGGAGAAGCTGATCGGCTGTCTCGGTGCGAGGCCGGAGAAGGCGCCGGAGACATCGTGGACGCGGAGCATGTAGGGGATGCTGTGGACGACCGGCCAGTCGTGGAACGGCAGGACCAGACGGGCCGAGTCCCGGCCCGAGGAGCTCAGCCGGACGTTGCCGGTCACGGTCGCGAACGACGCGAAGACGCGCCACAGGGCGAGCGTGGCGTCGCGCGTGAGGGCGATGAAGTCGGCGATCTCGAGGGTCGACGTCACGTCGTAGCCGGAGCCGCGGTTCCACGATGCATAGCCGACGACCTCGCCGTCGGACTCGGCGATCGTGACGCCGGTGAAGTCGTTGACGAAGACATCGGCGTCGGCGGAGAACGACTCACCGGTGCGGGTGAGCGGTCCGTTCTGGCCAGCCGCCCAGGTCGCGTAGACGCGGCGTGCGGCATCGAAGTCGGGGGCCGTGGCGCGCCGTACCGTCGTCTTCTGCGGCTTCGGCACGGACGCCAGACGTGCGGTCGGGATCTCGACGGTGTCGTAGGACGAGATCAGCTCGTAGCCGTAGCGGCGGTAGATGCCGGGCGCCGTCGGGAACAGGGTCGAGATGACCTCGCCCCGCTCGCGCAGCCCTTCCTCGAGGACCGCGGCCATCAGGTTGTCGAGCAGGCCGCGGCCACG
>JBDSPC010000210.1:0-7914 GCA_039914485.1 Nocardioides sp. | reverse complement strand
CTCGTCGCCCTCGAAGCTCTGGCCGATCAGGCGGGACCCGACGACCCGGCCGTCCACGGTGACGGTCTGCCCTGCGGCGCGGTCACCGAACGCCTGGCCGACCCCCCAGACGGCGGCGGGATAGCCGACGCCCAGGATGACAGTGAGGACGACGAGCAACCGCAGTGCGGCGAGGGACTGGCGAGCGAGGTCTGTGAGCATGATGATCAGCCGATTCCGGGGATGGTCGAGACGAGCAGGTCGATGAGCTTGATGCCCACGAAGGGCACGATGATTCCGCCGAGCCCGAAGACATAGATGTTGCGGCGCAGGATCGACGTCGCGGACGCGGCGCGGAACCGCACGCCGCGAAGGGCGAGGGGGATCAGGCCGACGATGATCAGCGCATTGAAGATGACGGCACTGAGGATCGCCGACTGCGGCGTGGCCAGTCCCATGACGTTGAGGCTGTCGAGGGCGGGGTAGGCCGCGACGAACATGGCCGGGATGATCGCGAAGTACTTCGCCACGTCGTTGGCGATGGAGAAGGTCGTCAGCGCTCCGCGGGTGATGAGCAACTGCTTACCGATCTCGACGATGTCGATGAGCTTCGTCGGGTCCGAGTCGAGGTCGACCATGTTGCCGGCCTCCTTCGCCGCGGCGGTGCCACTGTTCATGGCGACGCCCACGTCGGCCGCGGCGAGTGCGGGTGCGTCGTTGGTGCCGTCGCCGGTCATGGCGACGAGCCGGCCACCCTCCTGCTCCTTGCGGATGTAGGCCATCTTGTCCTCGGGCGTGGCCTCGGCCAGGAAGTCGTCGACCCCCGCCTCGTCCGCGATCGCTCGAGCAGTGAGCGCATTGTCGCCGGTGATCATGACCGTGCGAATGCCCATGGCGCGGAGCTCCGCGAAGCGTTCGGTCATCCCGGCCTTGACGACGTCCTTGAGCTGTACGACGCCCAGGACCGCACCCGTGCCGTCGCTGTCCTTCTCCGCGATGACGAGGGGAGTGCCGCCTGACCGCGAGATCGATTCGATGATCTCGAGCACGTCCGCCGACGGCGTCGAGCCGACCCATTGTGCGACGGCCGAGCCGGCGCCCTTGCGGATCTGGGTGCCGTCGGACAGGTCGACGCCGGACATGCGCGTCTGGGCGGTGAACTCGACGAACTCGGCTCTGGACGGAAGATCGCGGTCGTCGGCGCCCAGCTCCAGGGCGAGGTCCACGATGGAGCGGCCCTCCGGCGTCTGGTCGGCCAGGCTCGACAGCCGTGCCACGTCACGCAGTCGGGTCTCGCTCACGCCGGGGGCGGGGGCGAACCTGGTCGCCTGGCGGTTGCCGTACGTGATGGTGCCGGTCTTGTCGAGCAGCAACGTGCTCACGTCGCCGGCGGCCTCGACGGCACGACCCGACATGGCCAGCACGTTGACCCGCACCAGGCGGTCCATGCCGGCGATGCCGATGGCGGAGAGCAGCGCGCCGATGGTGGTCGGGATCAGGCAGACCAGCAGTGCGATCAGGACCACCAGGTCCTGCGGTGCTCCGGCGTGGGCAGCCATGGGAGCCAGCGTCGCCACGGCGAAGAGGAACACCAGGGTCAGGCTGGTCAGGAGGATGGACAGCGCAATCTCGTTCGGGGTCTTGCGACGCGATGTCCCCTCGACGAGCGCGATCATCTTGTCGAGGAAGGTCGAGCCGGCCTCGGCCGTGATCCGCACGACGATCCGGTCCGAGAGCACGCGGGTGCCGCCGGTGACCGCGCTGCGGTCGCCGCCTGCCTCCCGGATGACGGGAGCGGACTCACCGGTGATGGCGGACTCGTAGACCGAGGCGATGCCGTCGATCACGTCGCCGTCGCCGGGGATGATCTGGCCCGCCTCGACGACGACGTGGTCGCCGACCCTGAGCGCTGTGCCCGGGACCTCCCGCTCTGCGCCGGACTCGTCGAGGAGTCGAGCCACGGTGTCGCTGCGGGCGGCCCGAAGGGAGGCCGCCTGCGCCTTGCCACGGCCCTCGGCGACGGCTTCGGCCAAGTTGCCGAAGATGACCGTCAGCCACAGCCAGATCGCGAGCGCGACCGAGAACGTGCTCGGGTCGCCGACGGCCGCGATCGTGGTGGCGATCGAGCCGAGCCAGACCAGGAACATCACCGGTGAGCGCCACATGAGTCGCGGGTCGAGCTTGCGCACGGCCTGGGGGATCTGCTGCACGCCCTGGGCGGCGAGGACGCCGAGCGACATCCCGGGGGTGGTGGTGGTCGTGGTCATGCCAGTGCCTCTGCGATCGGTCCGAGGGCGAGTGCCGGGAAGTACGTCAGACCAGTCATGATCAGGATGATCCCGACCAGCATTCCGACGAACAGTGGTGTGTGGGTGGGCAGCGTGCCAGCGGTGACCGGCACCTTTCCCTGCTCGGCGACGGAGCCGGCGAGCATCAGGACGAGCACGATCGGGAGCAGGCGACCGAGCAGCATCGCCAACCCCAGCGTGATCTGGAAGAAGTCCGACGTGACGGTGATGCCGCCGAAGGCACTGCCGTTGTTGTTGGCCGCCGACGTGTAGGCGTACAACGTCTCGCTGAAGCCGTGCCCTCCGGAGTTGCCCATCGCATCGGCCGTGGAGTCGCGCGAGATGGCGACTCCGGTGCCCAGGAGCGCGAGTGCCGGGGTGGTGAGCGTGTAGAGGGCGACGTACGTCATCTGCCGGGCGCTGATCTTCTTGCCGAGGAACTCGGGCGTGCGACCGACCATCAGGCCACAGATGAACACGGCGAGGATCGCCATGATCAAGATGCCGTAGATGCCCGCCCCGACGCCGCCGGGGGCGATCTCGCCCAGCATCATGTTGACGAGCACGGTGCCGCCGCCGACGGGGGTGAGCGAGTCGTGGGACGCGTTGACGGCACCCGTCGACGTACCGGTGGTGGCGACCGCGAACAAGGCGGACGCCCACTCGCCGAAGCGAGTCTCCTTGCCCTCCATTGCCGCGCCGGCAGCCTGTCCCGCGGCGGAGTGCGCGCCCGCTTCGGCCCAGGTCGTGAGGGCCAGCGAGACCGACCAGAGCACGCCCATCGCGCCGAGCAACGCCAGCCCCTGACGGCGGTTGCCGAGCATCGTGCCGAGCGTTCGGGTCAGGCTGACCGGCAGGACCAGGATGAGGAAGATCTCGAGGTAGTTGGTGTAGGCGTTGGGGTTCTCGAACGGGTGGGCGGAGTTGGCGTTGAAGAAGCCGCCGCCGTTGTTGCCGAGCTCCTTGATCGCTTCCTGGCTGGCGACCGGGCCGCCGGTCAGGACCTGGCTGTGGCCCGCGAGGGTCGTCATCGTGCTGTCGGTGAACGTCTGGATGACGCCACCCGCCATCAACAGCACCGCACCGAGGAACGCGAGTGGGAGCAGGATCCGGAACGTGCCGCGGACCAGGTCGACCCAGAAGTTGCCCAGCGATCCGCTGCGTGAGCGGACGAAGCCGCGGATCATGGCGATCGCGATGGCGATGCCGACGGCAGCAGACAGGAAGTTCTGCACGGCCAGCCCTGCCATCTGCGCGGTGAATCCGAGAGTGGATTCGCCGGCATAGGACTGCCAGTTGGTGTTGGTGACGAAGGAGACGGCCGTGTTGAACGACGTCCAGAACGGCATGCCGTCCATGTCACGGCTGTACGGCAGGTGGGCCTGCCCCAGCAGGATGGCCATCAGCACCGCGATGCTGACGAGGGAGAAGCCCACGACGCTGAGTGCGTAGGACTTCGGGCTCTGCTCGGCGTCGGGGTTCACCCCGGTGAGCCGATAGATCCCGTGCTCCACGCGGGTGTGCTTCACGCTCATGAAGACGCGCGCCATGTGGTCGCCGAGCGGGACGTACACCAACGCCAGCAGGCCGACGAGAACTGCGATCGACAACAGACCGCCCATCGTGTCGGTCACTAGAAGCGCTCCGGGAGGATCAGGGCTGCCAGCAGGTACACCGCGACGGCGATGACTGCGGCAATCAGCAGGCCGGTTTCAATACTCATGGAGCCAAGCCAAGACCTGACGGAGCTCCCTCTCGGTCGTCTTGCCGCGTTCTTAGCGGGGCTTGGCGCGCATTTGCCGCTCGGGCTGTCAATACGTGTCCTTCTGGAGGCTCCAATGCGCGCAGTCTGTGAAATGGCCATGCTGGTTCCGGCGTCGGTTGCTCAAGCGTTCGAGGCGGCGATCGGGGTCGTGCAGAACACCAAGAACCTCACGATCCTGGCGGCTCACAACGAGGGGCGCGTGCTCGGAGCACGACGCGCAGACGGTGTTGGGGATGAGCGTCGGCACCGACCCCCGCACCAGCAAGGCCGTGTTGGACGGCAGGTTCAACAATGCACAAGAAGACCCAGGTCCCGTGGACCGACCCGGATCAGGAGCCTGACATCGATCTCGGCTTCTCGTGGCTTGCTCTCGTCACCCACCTGGGCTGAGGCGCTCCGGGGTCCGGATGTTCCCCGAAAACGGAAAGAGCCCCTCGAAAGGGGCTCTGACCTGATATTTCTCTGTGGGCGATACTGGGATTGAACCAGTGACCTCTTCCGTGTCAGGGAAGCGCGCTACCGCTGCGCCAATCGCCCGAGGTCGTGCTCTTCACTTGTGGAGCATGGAGGTGGGTACGGGATTTGAACCCGTGTACACGGATTTGCAGTCCGTTGCCTCGCCTCTCGGCCAACCCACCACGGAGGCCTTCCCAAGAACAAGAAGGCACGGGGAGAGACCTCTCCGAGCGGACAACGAGACTCGAACTCGCGACCTCAACCTTGGCAAGGTTGCGCTCTACCAACTGAGCTATGTCCGCCTGCATTTTCGTCCGGCGAACCGGCCTCAAGTGCGAGCAGAACAGTAGCCGATGGGTAGACGCGAGCCAAAATCGGGTGGGTGATCGCGTGTCCCGGGGCCCGTTTCGAGGAGCACGAATGCCTAGAGTGGAGGCATGCGCGCCTGGCTCAACGGACAGCTTCTCGACGACCCGACGGGAGCGAGCCTGAGCGTCACCGACCACGGCTTCACCGTGGGTGACGGGGTCTTCGAGTCGGTCAAGACGCTGCGCGGCGAACCCTTCGCGTTGACGCGCCACCTCACCCGGCTGACCCGGTCGGCGAAGGGTCTGGGACTCGAGGCGCCGGACGAGTCAGTCGTACGCCGCGGCGTGGCCGAGGTCCTGGTCGGGACCGACGACCCGCTCGGCCGGCTGCGCATCACCTACACCGCTGGGCCGGCCCCGATGGGCTCCGGCCGCGGTGACGGCCCGGCCACGCTGGTCGTCGCCTACTCCGCGCTCTCGCCGATGGGCGCGACCACGACCGTCAGCACCGTGCCCTGGCCCCGCAACGAGCGTGCGGCGACCGCCGGCCTCAAGACCACGTCGTACGCCGAGAACGTGATCGCCCTCGCCCACGCCAGCGAGCGCGGGGCGACCGAGGCGATCTTCGCGAACACGGTCGGCCACCTCTGCGAGGGCACCGGCTCCAACGTCTTCTACGTCGTGGACGGCCAGCTCCGCACGCCGACCCTGGACAGCGGTTGCCTCGCCGGTGTCACCCGCGCGCTCGTCCTCGAGTGGTGCGGGGGCGTGGAGGTCGACGAGCCGACGGCCGAGGTGGCGGAGCGGATGAGCGAGGCGTTCCTCGTCTCCACCACGCGCGACGTGCAGGCGATCAGTCGCTGGGACGACCGCGAGCTGACGGCACCCGGCCCGGTCACTGCCGAGTGCGCACGAACGTGGGCGCAGCGCGAGGCCGACAACCTCGACCCCTGATACTTGGCGGGTGACCGATCTCGACCCCGCCATTGCCGCACGCCTCAAGCGCACGCCCGACGGACTGGTGCCGGCGATCGCGCAGCAGCACGACACCGGCGAGGTGCTGATGCTCGGCTGGATGGACGACGAGGCGCTCGCGCGCACGTTGAGCACCGGCCGGGCGACGTACTGGAGCCGGTCCCGCAACGAGTACTGGGTCAAGGGCGACACCAGCGGCCACGTCCAGCACGTGCGTGAGGTCCGGCTCGACTGTGACGGTGACACGATCCTGGTCAAGGTCGACCAGGTCGGCGCCGCCTGCCACACCGGCGAGCGCACCTGCTTCGACGCGGACCGCCTCGATGGCTGAAGCCCGCAAGACGTTCGGGCCGGTCCTGCTCCTCGGGCTCGCGAGCGGGGTCCTGTCGGCCGTGGCCGCAGCGCGACCGTGGGTGGACGGTTCGTCCGGCACCATCGACACCTCGACCGCCTCCGCCGCTGTCATGTTCGACACGACGGGGATCCGCGAGTCGCCCCTCGCGGCCGCTCTCGCGCTCGTCGTGCTCGCGTGCTGGGGCGTCGTCCTCGTGACGCGTGGTCGCGTTCGCCGTACGGTCGCCGCGCTCGGCGCCGTGGCAGCACTCGGCGCGCTCGTCACCACTGTTCTGGCGTTCTGGTCGCTGCAGGAGGCGCTGAGCGACGCGTTGCTCGAGGCCTCCGGCGTCGACACGGCCCAGGTCACCCTCAACGGTTGGTACGCCGCAGCGCTGGTCGGCGCCGTCGGCAGCGTGATCGCCACGATCCTCGCCGTGGTGAAGATCCCGTCCTGGCCGGAGATGGGCACCCGCTACGACTCGCCGGCGGGGGTGGTCGCACCGAAGGAGCCCGAGGGCAACATCGAGCTCTGGAAGGCCCTCGACGAGGGTGATGACCCGACGGAGCCGGGCCGCCCCCTAGACTGACGGCGCACCGGAAAGCGGTTGCAGACCAAGGATCAGGGAGCTCTTCACATGGCGGACAACCACGGCAACACCACCGCAGCCTGGACCGGCGTCGGCGTGGCCATGCTCGGCTTCCTCGTCGGCGGGATCGCGCTGATGCTGACGCCCGTGAGCATGCCGATCTTCTGGGTCGGCGTCGCGCTGGGCGTCATCTCCTTCCCGCTGTTCCTGATCCTGGCGAAGCTCGGTTTCCACACCGAGCACCGCTGAGCCGGTGGACGCGCGGGCCCGTCGGCTCGCCTCCCCGCTCGCGATCGGCGGCGTCGTCGCAGCCGCGACGCTGGCCCTCCGCCTGCGTGACCCGCACGTGTCGGGTGCCTGGGGTGGATGTCCGACCAAGCTGCTGACCGACCTCGACTGCCCGTTGTGCGGGAGCCTGCGCGCGGTCAACGACCTGACGCACCTCGACGTTGGGGCCGCGCTGTCGAGCAACCTGGTCTTCGTGCTCGCGGTCCCGGTGATCATCTTCTTCTTCGCGCGCCGACTGGTCGCCTGCTGGCGCGGCGGCGAGGCGATGCGCCCCCTCGTGATCCCGTCATGGGTGTGGGGCGGCGGCCTGGTCGTGCTCGCGGTCTTCACGGTCGTGCGCAACCTGCCCGGGAACATGCTCGCTGCCTGAGCCACCCGTCAAGGCGCTGGTGTCGGAGTGAGAGGGTAGGAACATGTCCGTGCTCGATGAGATCATCGCCGGCGTCCGCGAGGATCTCGCCGCTCGCGAGGCCGCCACGCCGCTCGCTGACGTGCGAGCCGCACTCGCCGACGTCGACCCGGCACGCGACCCGATGCCGCACTTCCGGGCGGCGGGGTCGAGCGTGATCGCCGAGGTGAAGCGCAAGAGCCCGAGCAAGGGCGCGCTGGCGGACATCCCCGACCCGACGGTGCTGGCTGCGGCCTACGCACGCGGCGGCGCAGCCGCGATCTCCGTGCTCACCGAGCAGCGCCGCTTCGGCGGCAGCCTCGACGACCTGCGGGCCGTGCGCGCGGCCGTCGAGACCCCGATCCTGCGCAAGGACTTCATCGTCTCCAGCTACCAGCTCGTCGAGGGCCGCGCCGCCGGTGCCGACCTCGCCCTGCTGATCGTGGCCGCCCTCGACGACACCGAGCTGCGTCGGTTGTACGCCGAAGCGCGCGAGCTCGGACTGACGGTGCTCGTCGAGGTCCACGACGAGCCGGAGACCGAG
>JBDSPC010000176.1:0-23732 GCA_039914485.1 Nocardioides sp. | reverse complement strand
AGGGCCACCATGTCGCCGTACACGACGAAGACCTGGCCGTTGATGCCCGCCGAGGTGGGGGAGGCGAGGTAGGAGACAAAGGTGCCGACGCGCTGGGGCGCGAGGATGTCGAGCTGGTCGGCGCGGGTGTCCTCGGCGAAGACGTGGGCGGTCATCTCGGTGCGGGCGCGCGGGCAGATGACGTTGGCGGTGACGCCATAGCGCGACAGGCCCTGCGAGGCCGACAGCGTGAGCGCGGTGATGCCGGCCTTGGCTGCGGAGTAGTTGGGCTGGCCGGCCGCGCCGAAGAGGAAGGCCTCGGACGAGGTGTTGATCAGCCGGCCGTAGATCGGCCCACCGGCCGCCTTCGACGCAGTGCGCCAGTGCACGGCAGCGGCGCGGGAGAGGGACGCGTGGCCCTTGAGGTGGACGCGGATCACGTCGTCCCAGGCCTGCTCGGTGAGGTTGAAGATCATCGTGTCGCGCAGGACGCCGGCGTTGTTGACGACGATGTCGAGCGAGCCGAACGTGTCGACGGCCGCCGCGACCATCTCGTCGCCCAGCGCCCAGCTGCCGACGTCGCCCTTGACCGCGACCGCGCCGGGGCCGATGGCCCGGATCTCGGCGACCACAGCGTCCGCGGCGTCACCGATGTCGTTGACGATCACGTTGGCGCCGGCCTGCGCGAGGGCGAGGGCCTCGGCGCGGCCGAGGCCGGAGCCGGCCCCGGTGACGATGGCGGTCCGGCCGGCAAGGTTCGTTGTGCTCATGGGGTGAAGTTAGGAGCGGTCCTGTCGACCGCGGAGGACAAGCCCCGCTCAGTGGGACAGCCGCGGCGGGTCGCGAAGTCCTGATGGGAATCTGCGAGCGTGAACACTGAAGCCGTCATCGTCGACGCTGCGCGCACCCCTGTCGGTCGCCGCAACGGCGTCCTCTCGCACCTGCACCCCGCCGAGCTGCTCGGCGCCGCCCAAGCGGGCCTCCTGGGACGATCGGGCCTCGACCCGGCCGTCGTGGGCCAGGTCATCGGCGGCTGCGTGACCCAGGCCGGCGAGCAGTCCAACAACGTCACCCGCAACGCCTGGCTGCACGCCGGGTTGCCGTACACGACCGCCTGCACGTCGATCGACTGCGCCTGCGGCTCGTCGCAGCAGGCCGTGCACCTCATCGCGGGGCTGATCGCGAGCGGCTCCATCGACGCCGGCATCGCCTGCGGCGTCGAGGCGATGAGCCGGGTGCCGCTGGGCTTCGCGCTGGCCGCCGGTGGCATGCCGATCCCCGAGTCGTGGTCCGTCGACCTGCCCGACCAGTTCACCGCCGCCGAGCGCATCGCCGCCAAGCGCGGCATCACCCGCGAGATGGCCGACGAGCTCGGCCTCCGCTCCCAGCAGAACGCCGCCCGCGCCTGGGCCGAGGGCCGCTTCGACTCGCAGATCATCCCGATCGGCGACGTGACCCGCGACCAGGGCCTGCGCGACACCACCGCCGAGGCGCTGGCCGGCCTCAACCCGGTCGTGCCCGGCGGCATCCACACCGCGGGCAACTCCTCGCAGATCAGCGACGGGGCCGCGGCCGTGCTCCTGATGAGCCGCGAGCGCGCTGCCGCCGAAGGCTTGACGCCGCGCGCCCGGATCGTGGCGAGCGGTATGGTCGGCTCGGACCCCTGGTTCCACCTCGACGGGCCGGTCGACGCCACCGCACACGTGCTCGACCGCGCCGGCATGAAGCTCGGCGACATCGACCTGGTCGAGATCAACGAGGCCTTCGCCTCGGTCGTCCTCAGCTGGGCCCAGGTGCACGACGCCGACATGAGCAAGGTCAACGTCAACGGTGGCGCGATCGCGCTGGGCCACGCGGTCGGCTCGACCGGCGCCCGCCTGATCACCCAGGCCGTCAACGAGCTCGAGCGCACCGACCGGTCCACCGCGCTGATCACGATGTGCGCCGGCGGCGCGCACGCGACCGCCACCATCATCGAGCGGATCTGAGCATGACCCTCGGACTCGACCAGGAGCACCTCGACCTGCGCGACTCGGTGCGCGCCTTCGCGACCCGGCACGTCACCGACACCGTCATCCGCGACGCGGTCGACGCCAAGGCCGAGGAGCTCCCGCCGTTCTGGCTGGCGCTCGCCGACCAGGGCCTGCTCGGTCTGCACCTGCCCGAGGAGCACGGTGGCTCCGGGGCCGGCCTGCTCGAGCTGGCCGTCGTCGTCGAGGAGCTCGGCCGCGCGATGGCGCCCGGGCCGTTCCTGCCGACAGTGCTGGTCAGCGCGGTCCTCTCTGCAGCCGGCCACACCGATCTCCTGCCTGCTCTTGCCGACGGTACGGCGACGGGCGCGCTCGGCCTCGGCGACGGCAGTCCGGTCCTGGGCGGTCAGACCGCCGACCTCTTCGTGCTGCCGGTCGCGGGCGGGTGGGTGCTCGCCGAGCGCGTCTCCGTCACGATCACCCCGCTCGACAGCCATGACCTGACTCGCCGGCTGGCGTCGGTCGAGCTCACCGGAGAATCAGTCCGACTGGAGATCGAGCGGCAGGCGCCGTATGACCTCGCCGCCCTGCTGTTCGCCGCCGAGGCGACCGGGATCGCGGACTGGAACACGAGGACCGCGTCCGACTACGCCAGGGTGCGCGAGCAGTTCGGCCGCCCGATCGGCCAGTTCCAGGGCGTGAAGCACCGCTGCGCCCGAATGCTGGCCCGCACCGAACAGGCCCGTGCCTGCGCGTGGGACGCCGCCCGCGCCGACGGTCCGGAGGCCACGCTGGCCGCCGCGGTGGCGGCCGCCGTCTCCGTCGAGGCCGGCTTCTCCACCGCCAAGGACTGCATCAACACCCTCGGGGGCATCGGCTTCACCTGGGAGCACGACGCGAGCCTCTACCTCCGGCGCGCGCAGACCCTGCGGCTCCTGCTCGGCTCGACCAGCCACTGGCAGCAGCGGGTCGCGCGGCTCAGTCTCGAGGGCTCCCGGCGAACGCTGGCCGTCGACCTGCCACCGGAAGCCGAGGCGGTGCGGGCCACGGTCCGGGCCGAGCTGGCGGCATCAGGTGCCGCACCCGAGCTCGGCTACACCGCGCCGCACCTGCCCGCACCGTGGGGCAAGGGCGCCGACGCGGTGACCCAGCTGGTGATCGCCGAGGAGCTCCGTCGTGCTGACCTGACGCCGGTCGACATGATCATCGGCAACTGGGTGGTGCCGACCCTGATCGAGCACGGCAGCGCCGTACAGCAGGAAGAGCTGCTGCCCGCCAGTCTCAGCGGCGAGATCGTCTGGTGCCAGCTGTTCAGTGAACCGGGTGCCGGCTCCGACCTGGCCGGCCTGACCACGCGCGCCGAGAAGGTCGACGGCGGCTGGTTGGTCAACGGGCAGAAGGTGTGGACCTCCGGTGCCCGCGAGGCCCACTTCGGGGTGCTGCTGGCCAGGACCGATGCCGAGGTGCCCAAGCACAAGGGCATCTCCTACTTCGTGCTCGACATGTCCGCCCCCGGGATCGACATCCGCCCGCTGCGCTCGCTCAACGGCGACGCGCACTTCAACGAGGTCTTCCTCGATGACGTCTTCATCCCCGACACCATGCTCATCGCGCAGCCCGGCGACGGCTGGAGGCTCGCCCGCACGACCCTCGCCAACGAGCGCGTCGCGCTGTCGCACGACTCCGCCATCGGCTCCGGCGAGAAGCTGCTGAGTCTCGTCGACCCGAACGACGGCGAGCAGCTGGCTCGGCTCGGACAGATCCTGTGCGACGCCCAGTCGGGTGGGCTGCTCGGCCTGCGCACGACGATCCGTTCGCTCTCCGGCCAGCAGCCCGGCGCCGAGTCGAGCATCGCCAAGCTGATCGGCGTCGAGAACATCCAGCAGGTCTGGGAGACCTGCATGGAGTGGCAGGGGGCTTCGTCGCTGACGGCCGATCCCGACGAGCGCACGCCGACCTGGTGGTTCCTGAACAGTCGCTGTCTCTCGATCGCCGGCGGCACCACCGACGTGCAGCTGAACATCATCGGCGAGCGCATCCTGGGGCTGCCTCGTGATTGATCCGGATCTGGTTCGTACGGCGGAGCCTGCGCGTCACGCGATCAGCTGGACCACCCGCGACGTGCTGCTCTACCAGCTGTCGCTCGGGGCATCCGACCTGTCGTTCACCTACGAACGCGGGCTGCGCGTGCTGCCGACCTTCGCGATGGTGGCCGGCCAGGGCATCTCCGCCGGCGACCGGCCTGCTCGTGGTCTCGACCTCCCCGGCATCGAGATCGACCTCGCCAAGATCCTGCACTCGGGCCAGGCGCTGACGGTGCACAGGCCGCTCCCGACCGCGGGTTCTGCCACGGTCACGTCCCGCGTCGCCGAGTTGTGGGACAAGGGGAAGGCCGCCGTGATCGTCCTCGAGAACGACGCCGCCGACGACTACGGTCCGTTGTGGACGAGCCGGATGCAGATCTGGGCGCGCGGCGAGGGCGGCTTCGGCGGCTCTCCCGGCCCGGAGTCCTCCTGGTCGTCGCCCGACCGTTTGCCCGACCACGTCCTCGACTCGCCGACGTCGCCCACCCAGGCGCTGCTCTACCGGCTCAACGGCGACCGGAACCCACTGCACGTCGACCCGGCGTTCGCCGTCCAGGTCGGCTTCGACAGGCCGATCCTGCACGGGCTCGCCTCCTACGGCATCGTCGCGAAGGCCCTGGTCGACGGCGTGCTCGACGGCGATCCGACGCGACTCGTCAGCCTGGACGTGCGCTTCGCCGGCACGCTCTTCCCGGGTGAGACGATCCGGACCTCGGTATGGCGCGAGGGCAACCACCTCACGCTCGCCGCCACCTGCCCCGAGCGCGACGACGCGCCGGTTCTCAGCCACGCCTTCGCGGAGGTCACGCCATGACGCTCGAGCTCACCGCCGTACCGAACAACAAGGGCGTCGACGCCGCCGTCGCGGCCGCGCGCCGCGTGATCGAGACGCTGCTGCACGCCGGCGACAACAGCGCCGCCGAGATGAGCGAGGTGGCTGATCGGCTCAACGCCGTCGCCGACCACCTCGAGGACCACGTCCCGACCGTGCAGCAACGCCTCGTCGACATGTGGGGTGGCGAGGGCGTCACCCGGCACGACCCGGTGACGGGTCCGGAGAACGCGATCGCCCCGCCGCTGCACCTGATCGGTCAGGAGGACGGTTCCATCGAGGCTCGTGTCACCCTCGGGCTGGCCTACCAGGGCCCGCCCGGCTGCGTGCACGGCGGCATCTCGGCGCTGCTGCTCGACCACACGCTGGGCGTCGCCAACCACTGGGCGGGGGAGTCGGGCATGACCGGCACCCTGACCCTGCGCTACCACCGGCCGACCCCGCTCTTCGAGGAGCTCGTGGTCAGCGGCCGCCAGGAGTCCGTCGACGGTCGCAAGATCCGCACCGTCGGCACCATCTCCGCCGGCGGCGAGGTCTGTGTCTCCGCCGACGGGCTGTTCATCAACAAGCACCTGCCACGTCCGAGCTGAGCTGCGAGGTCGCGCGCAGCGGCGTACGCCCTCCAGACCTCCCTCGTGAACTTCCACTCGCTCGAGTGGAAGTTCAGGGCAGATTCGGCGAGCCCACGCTCGACCCCCGATGAAGATCCACTCGCACGGGTGGAAGTTCATCAGGTGGCGGCAGCTTGCGTCGCACGGCGCTGGGTAACTCGGCGGAACCCCAGACCTCACGCCTCACACCGCGACGTCGCGCCGGATCACCTTGCCGGTGGCGTTGCGGGGGAGCGGGCTGTCCGTGAACCGCCACTGCGTCGGCACCTTGAAGTGGCCGAGCCGCTCGCCGGCGAACGCGCACAGCTCCTCGACCTCCAGGGGCGAGGAGGACACGATCACCGCGGCCACTTCCTGGCCCAGGTCGTCGTGCGGCACGCCGAGCACGATGCACTCGCGGATCGACGGGTGCTCGAGCAGCACGCCCTCGACCTCGGCCGGGTAGACGTTCTCACCGCCGCGGATGATCAGGTCGGAGCGCCGGCTGCTCAGCCGCACCCGCCCGTTTCGCAGCTCGCCGATGTCGCCGGTCCGCAGCCAGCGGTCGCCGTCGATCGCGTCGGCCGTGGCGGACGGGTCGTTCCAGTAGCCCAGCATCGTGTAGGCGCTGCGCACGCAGATCTCGCCCTCGACGCCGTCGGGGACCGGGTTGCCGAGCGTGTCGCGGATCTCGAGCTGCACGCCGACGATCGGGTAGCCCAGCGTGCCGGGGTCCTCCGCGAGGTCCGGCGTCGTCGCGACCGAGACCGCCGTGCACGACTCGGTCAGGCCGTAGCTGTCGACGAGCGCGTTCGCCGCGAACGGCAGCCCCTCGCGCAGGCGCTTCTGGAAGGCCGGCGACGAGGGTGCGGAGGCCAGCGAGAAGGAGGTCAGCGACGACAGGTCGTACGCCGACAGGTCGCCGTACTCGAGAAGACGGTTGGCCATCGTCGGCACGGCGCCCCAGTTGGTCACCTTCTCGTCCTGGATGAGCGTCAGCACGCGGTCGATGTCGAAGGCACCGGTGTGCAGGGCGACCTTGCTGCCGTTGGCGAGCCGCGGAACGGCCAGGTTGTGCAGGCTGGCGATGTGGAACAGCGGCATCACCAGCAGGTGGGCGCGATCGCGCGGGTCGACGGGGTCGCCGAACGCGGCGGCCAGCGCGTCGTTCATCCGGTGGTACTCCACGACGGACAACACGTTGCGGTGCGTGTGGGTCGCGCCCTTGGGGCGGCCGGAGGTGCCGGACGTGTAGAGGATGATCGCCGGGTCGTCCTCGGCGACATCACAGGTCGGCAGGGGAGAGTCCGGGTGGAGGGCACACAGCCGCGGCACGTCGGTCTCGATCGACAGCACCGGTACGCCGCAGTCCTCGAGCAGCAGGGCGCGCTTGGCGTCCGCCACGACCAGCGCCGGGGTCGCGTGCGAGACGCCGTAGGCCAGCTCGCGCTTCGACCACCAGGCGTTGTAGCCGACGCAGACCGCACCGATCGAGACGGTCGCCCAGAACGTGACGATCCACTCGGGGGAGTTGGCCGCGGCGATCGCCACCCGGTCGCCGGGCCGGACGCCGAAGTCCTCACGGAGCGCCCGCGCCAGCGACGCCACCTGGGCAGCGTGCTCGCGGAAGGTGAGCCGGGACGTTGCGGTGACGATGTAGTCGTGGTCGCCGTGGACCAGGGACTCGGCCAGCAGCTCGTGCAGCGCCCGACGGCGGTGCGTGAAGACCGGGAGCTGCGTGCCGAGCACGTCGTCCGCGGCCAGCTCGAACGGGCCGCCGGGTCCGGTGAGGTCCGCCACGACGGCACGCGCCATCGCGCGCGGGTCGGTGCTGGTCGTCGTCTGGCCGGTAGTCATGCGGTAGCGCCTCCTGGGTCGATTCTGCGCCCACTCTCGCCGTAGCGAGGCGGCGGGTGGCCGTCATCTTCCGGTCACCGGGACGTCCGGGCGGATCGGGGCACGAGCGACCGGAGGATGACCGCGTGAATGAACTCAAGGGCAAGGTCGCACTGATCACCGGGGCGGGTCAGGGAGTGGGCGAGGGCATTGCGCTCGCCCTCGCCACCGAGGGCTTGGACGTGGCCGTCGTGGGGCGCACGCTGGCCAAGCTCGAGTCGACCTGCGAGGCGCTCCGGGCTCGTGGCGTCCGCGCTGCGGCATACGAGATCGACGTCTCGGACACGGCGGCCCTCGCCACACTCGTGGATCGTGTCGTCACGGACTTCGGCCGCCTCGACATCCTCGTCAACAACGCCTACGCCGGCGCCTACGGCCCGCTGCTCGACATGAGCGACGACGACTTCCGCAAGGGTTTCGAGTCGGCGCCCTTCGCCGCCTTCGCGCTGATGAAGGCCTGCCACCCGCACCTCAAGGGCGGCGGCTCCATCGTCAACCTCGTCACCTCCGCCATGGTGCGCTGGGATCCCACGACGTACGGCGCCTACGCGGCCGCCAAGAGTGCCTTGCGCTCGCTCACGCGCACCGTCGCGGTGGAGTGGGCTCCTGACGGGATCCGCGCCAACTCGATCGCGCCGCACGCGATGTCGCCCGGGCTGGAGGGCTGGACCAAGGCCCACCCCGAAGAGGCGGGGGCCTTCGTGGCCAGCATCCCGATGCGCCGGATCGGCGACCCCGAGGCCGACATCGGCCGGGCCGTGGTGGCGCTCGTCGGACCCGATCTGGGCTACCTCACGGGGGCCACGATCCCGCTCGACGGCGGTCAGGCATTCTTCGGATGAAGACCTCCTCCGGATACCTCCCAGTGAGTGGGACGGGTCACATTCCGCCCGGTCGCCCGTCCGTAGCGTCCCGAAATGACAGGCGTGGCCCCGATGGCTTCTCCACCCCGCGCCCCTGAATCTGGAGGAATGAAGATGAAGCGAATTGCCCGAGGCCGTCACGGTCTCGCAATCGCGACCGTTGCCCTGTCGGTGATGGTCTCTGCCTGTGCCTCGTCGTCGTCATCGGACGACGACGCGACGACCGAGCCCGCCGAGCGGGGACGCTACGAGTTCGGGCTCGTCGGCGACCAGGCCGACGGTGAGCCCGTCAGCGGCGGGACGCTGACCTTCGCCGACTACGCCGAGGCCCGCAGCCTCAACCCCACCCAGACCTACGCGACCGGCTCGTCCGGTGGCGACGCGCTGGCCGCCGTCTACGACGTGCTGATGCGCTACAACTCCGAGACCGGCGAGCACGACCCGTGGGTCGCCGAGTCGCTCGAGAGCAACGACGCGTTCACCGTGTGGACCCTCCAGCTCCGTGACGGTGTCGAGTTCAGCGACGGTACGCCGCTGGACGCCGATGCAGTGGTCGCGAGCATCAACTACTTCATGGAGAACCGCGGGTCCGACACCGCGCTGCTCGCTCCGAACGTGAAGTCGATGAAGACGACCGACGCCTCGACCGTCGTGTTCACGATGAACTCGCCGTGGGCGCAGTTCCCCTCGATGCTCGCGCAGGGCGCCGGCATGATCCTGGCCCCGGCCGCCTACGCCGGCGCGGAGTTCAAGCCGATCGGCGCCGGGCCCTTCACGCTCGACAGCTACGCCCCCGCCGAGGAGATGGTCCTCAAGGCCAACCCGTCCTACTGGAAGGGGGCCCCGCACCTCGACGCGGTCCGCTTCATCTGGCCGCTGACCGACGACGCCAAGCTCGACGCGCTCAACGACGCGAGTGCCGACGTCGCCTACCTCCGCAACCCCGTCACCGTCGACACGGCCCTCGAGGAGGACCACGTCGGTGAGCTGCAGCTGACCAGCTTCGGCAACATCGTGTCGATCAACAACGCCGAGGGACGTCCCGGCTTCGACGTACGCGTCCGCAAGGCGATCGCCCTGGCCCTCGACCCGGCGGTCGACTTCCAGCGGGCCTACGAGGGCAAGGGCCTGCCCGGCAACGAGCTCTTCCCGGCCGAGTCCAGGTGGGCCTCGGACGTCGAGCCCCTCGCGATCGACGAGGCCGAGGCGAAGAAGCTGCTCGACGAGGCCAAGGCCGACGGCTATGACGGCAAGATCAGCTACATGGACGGCACCGACCCGACCTCTCGCGCCGAGAGCGTGGCCACCAAGGCCCTGCTCGAGCGTGTCGGCTTCAAGGTCGACATCGACGGAGTCGCCTCGATCGCCGACCAGATCCAGAAGATCTACGTCGACCGCGACTTCGACCTGGCCCGCGGTGCCGCCAGCGTCTCGGAGAGCGACCCGTTCCAGCGGCTCCAGACCAACTACTCGTCGACGTCGCTGGCCAACGCCCTCGGCTACGCCAACCCCGACATGGACGCGGCGCTGGTCGAGCTCCAGGGCGCCGGCACCGACGAGGCAGTGCAGACCGCCCTCGACAAGGTGCAGACGATCTGGAACGAGACCATCCCGTCGGTGGTCGTCGGCGCCAACGCGACCTTCATCGCCCATCAGGACGACGTCCACGGCCTGGTCTCCACCTCGGAGCAGATGATGCTCCTGGGTGAGGCCTGGAAGAGCCAGTGATCCGGAGGCTGACCCTGCGGGTTGGCGAGATGGTGCTGGTCCTCCTCATCGTCAGCCTCGGGGTCTTCGCCCTGGTGGCCCTGCTGCCGGGAGATCCGGCCGTGGCGATTCTCGGGGAGGGGCACGCTGCCTCCGACTACGACAACCTGCGCACCGAGCTGGGTCTCAACGACCCGCTGCTCTCCCGGTACGCCGACTGGCTCGGGGGCGCCCTCACCGGCGACCTCGGCCGGTCGGTCGTGCCGCCGCAGTCCGACGTCACCGACCGCGTCGTCTCGGCGCTCCCGGTGAGTGTCGAGATCGCGGTCCTCGGTCTGCTGATCGCACTGCTGGTGGCGGTGCCACTGGCCATGTGGTCGGCCTACCACGAGGACGGCTGGCTCGACCGGGTGATCAGTGCCGGCACCTTCGCGGTGCTGTCGGTCCCCGGCTTCCTGGCCGGGCTGCTGCTGATCATGGTCTTCGTCAACACCCTGGGCTGGTTCCCGCGCTCCGAGTGGGTCCGGCTCGGCGACGGGGACCTGCTCGGCAACGTGCACCACGCCTTCCTGCCGGCGCTCACGGTGGCCCTCGTCGAGCTGGCGATGTTCACCCGGGTGCTGCGCAGCGACCTGATCGTCACGCTCCGCGAGGACTTCATCCTCGCGGCGCGGGCGAAGGGGATGCCGCCGCTGCGGATCCTCTTCGCCGACGCCCTGCGCCCCTCGTCCTTCTCGCTCGTCACCCTGATGGGGCTCAGCCTGGGCCGCCTCATCGGCAGCACCGTGATCGTCGAATACCTCTTCTCCCTGCCCGGCATGGGCTCCCTCGTCGTCAACGCGGCCAACCAGGGCGACTTCCCGATGGTCCAGGGCGCCGTGCTCGTGATCGCCGTCATCTACGTGCTGATCAACGCCGGCATCGACCTCTCCTACGGCTACCTCGACCCAAGGACGCGTAAGGCCCATGTCTAGGACCCTGCCGAAGACTCTGCTCAGCGCCGTCGGGTTCGTCGCGGGTATCGCCCTGATCCTGCTGTCGGCCTCCCCGGACTACTTCGTGACCGCGCTCCGGCTGGTCGTCGCGGTCGCCGGCGTCGCGCTGATGATCGTCAGCGGCTCGGCCCTCGGCAAGCGGCTCTTCGGCGACGACTTCGACTTCTCGTTCTGGTTCTCGGTGACCTGGCTGGTGCTGCTCGGACTCGCCGTGGCACTCGCAGCCTGGCTGCCCCTCGGCGAGCACATCGACGTCGCCAACTCCCTGGACCAGCCCATCAACGCCTCGCCCGACCCGTTCTCCGCGAACCCGCTCGGCACCAACCTGTTCGGCCTCGACCTGCTGGCCCGATCCGTGTACGGCGCCCGCTCGTCGCTCGTCATCGCCGTGACCGCCGTTGTCATCGGCACCGTGATCGGCGGGGCCATCGGCATGGTGGCCGGCTACTTCCAGAAGTCCGTGGACCGGGTCGTCGGCATCTTCACGAACTCGCTGCTCGCCGTACCGCCGCTGATCCTGCTGATCGCGCTGGCGACCGTGCTGGAGCCGAAGATCCGCAACATCGCCTTCGCGCTGTCGCTGCTGACCATCCCGGGCATGGTGCGCCTCGCCCGCGCCACCACGATGCTCTACGCGCCGCGCGAGTTCGTGGTCGCGGCCCGAGCCCTCGGTGCCACCCGCGCGCGGATCCTCTTCCGCGAGCTGCTGCCCAACGTGCTGCTCCCGATCCTGTCGCTGGCCATCGTGATGATCTCGATCCTGATCGTCGCCGAGGCCTCGCTGAGCTTCCTCGGCCTCGGCATCGAGCCGCCCGAGCCGACGTGGGGAAACATGATCGCCGAGGGCGAGGGCAGCGTCTTCGAGGACTACCCGCACATCGTGCTGGTGCCGGGTGCCTTCCTCTTCCTGACCGTCTTCGCCTTCAACCTCGTGGGCGAGAAGGCCCGTCGTCGCTGGGACCCCAGGAGCGTGAAGCTGTGACCGCACCGCTGCTCGAGGTCGACGACCTCCGCACCCGCTTCCTGACCCCGCGCGGGCCGATGCAGGCCGTCGACGGCGTCTCGCTGACCCTCGCCGCTGGCGAGACGATCGGCATCGTGGGCGAGTCGGGCTCGGGCAAGTCCGTCCTCGGCCGGACCATCATGGGGCTGATCACCAACGGCCCCACGACCTCGGTCACCGGCTCCGTGCGCCTCGACGGCGTCGACATCCACGGTCTCACCGCCAAGGGCCGCCGCGCCCTGTGGGGCACCAGGATCGCCATGGTCTTCCAGGACCCGATGACGTCGCTCAACCCGACCAAGCTGGTCGGCACGCACCTCACCGAGAGCCTCCGTTTCCACCGCGGGCTGTCCCGCGGTGCCGCCGCCACCCGGGCCGTCGAGCTGCTCAAGCAGGTCGGGATCCCCGAGCCCGAGCGTCGCGCGGGGCAGTACCCCCACGAGCTCTCCGGCGGCATGCGGCAACGCGTCGTGATCGCGATGGCGCTGGCTTGCGACCCCCAGCTGCTCATCGCCGACGAGCCGACGACCGCGCTCGACGTGACGGTCCAGAAGCAGATCCTCGACCTGCTGCAGTCGCTGGCCGAGCGGCTGCGGATGGCCACCATCCTGATCAGCCACGACCTCGGCACCGTCTCGGGCCGCACCGACCGGGTCGCGGTCATGTACGCCGGACGGATGGTCGAGACAGGGGAGACGGGTCGCATCTTCGCGCAGCCTCGCCACCCCTACAGCGGTGCGCTCATCGAGTCGATCCCGCGACTCGACGCCGCGACGCACAGCCTGCTCCCGGCGATCGTCGGCCAGCCGCCCAACATGCTGAACCCGCCGGCCGGGTGCCGCTTCGCCCCACGCTGCGCGTTCGCCCAGGACAAGTGCCGCACCGAGAGTCCCGAGCTG
Organism: Nocardioides sp.; assembly: GCA_039914485.1. GTDB lineage: Bacteria > Actinomycetota > Actinomycetes > Propionibacteriales > Nocardioidaceae > Nocardioides. The sequence continues at coordinate 10,914 of JBDSPC010000176.1, read as the reverse complement.
GTCGACGACGTCGCCTGCCACTTCCCGCTGACGCACGCACTGGAGGTGCCCGCATGACGACCCCTGCTCTCAAGGGCCCAGCACTCGAAGCCACCGACCTCGTGGTCGAGTTCCCCGTCGGCCGCGGCCAGAAGGTGCACGCCGTCTCCGGGGTCAGCCTGACCGTCGCACCGGGGGAGACACTCGGCATCCTCGGCGAGTCCGGCTGCGGCAAGTCCACGATCGGCCGTGCGCTGATCCAGATGCCGGCCCCCGACTCGGGCACCGTCCGGCTCAACGACCGCGAGCTCACCGGCCTCAAGGCCAAGGAGCTGCGGGGTGCCCGGGCCCGGATGCAGATCATCATGCAGGACCCGATCTCGTCGCTGAACCCGCGCCGCAAGGTCAAGGACCTGGTCTGGGAGAGCCACGCCATCTGGGGCTACGACGGCGACGACAAGGACGGCAAGATCGACGAGGTCCTGCGCGCCGTCGGCCTCGATCCCGAGACCGTCCGCGACCGTCGCCCGCACGAGCTGTACGGCGGCCAGGCGCAGCGCGTCTGCATCGCGCGTGCGCTGATGATGGACCCGGTCGTGCTGATCTGCGACGAGCCCGTCTCCAGCCTCGACGTCTCCGTGCAGGCCCAGATCCTGAACCTGCTCGAGGCGACCAAGGCCCGCTACGACCTGAGCCTGGTCTTCATCGCCCACGACGTCGCTGTGGTCAAGAACATCAGCGACCGGGTGATGGTGATGTATCTCGGCAAGTCCTGCGAGGTGCTGCCGTCCGAGGACCTCCACCTCCGCGCCGTACACCCCTACACGCGGCTGCTGCTGTCCTCCCTTCCCGAGGCCCAGCAGAGCGCGAGTGCCGGCGACACCGTCGTGGCGCGCGTCGCGGCCGAGCTGCCGTCGCCGATCGACCCGCCCTCGGGCTGCCGGTTCCGCACCCGCTGCCCGCTCGCGACCGACCGCTGCGCGGCCGAGGAACCCCTGCTCCGCGACATCGGCGCCGGGCACCAGGTGGCCTGCCACCACGTCGCCCTCTGACCGCTTCCGGTGACCGGGACTACGGCCGCTGCCGAGCGCCGGGTCTCCCTAGCGTGCGGAGCATGAACTCTCCTGACGTGCTCGCGCCTGCCAAGCTGGGGCCGCTGACGCTCCGCAACCGCGTGATCAAGGCGGCGACGTACGAAGGTCTCAGTCACAAGGCGCGCGTCACGCAGGACCTGATCGACTTCCACACGGCCTACGCCGCCGGCGGGGTCGGCATGACGACGGTGGCCTACTGCGCGGTGGCCCGCGAGGGCCGCACGGACCGGCACCAGATCCTCTGGACCGACGAGGCCATGCCGGGGCTGCGCAGGCTGACCGAGGCAGTGCACGCCCACGGAGCCGCCGTCTCCGCTCAGATCGGCCACGGCGGACCGGTCGCCAGCCCCAAGGGCAACGGCCTGCCCGCGCTCTCCCCGACGAAGCACTTCCACGCGACGTCGCTGAGCTGGGCGCAGGAGGCGAGCATCGCCGACCTCACCCGCATCACCGAGGCGCACGCCGAGGCGGCCCGCCGGGCGATCGACGCCGGCTTCGATGCCGTCGAGGTGCACCTCGGCCACAACTACCTGGCGAGCTCGTTCCTGTCGCCGAAGATCAACCACCGCACGGACGGCTACGGCGGCAGCCTGGAGAACCGCGCCCGCTTCGCCCGCGAGATCATGCGCGCGATCCGTGACGCCGTGGGCGACAGGATCGCGATCATCGCGAAGATGAACATGGACGACGGCGTTCCCGGCGGCTTCTGGCTGGACGAGGCGATCCCGGTCGCCCAGTGGCTCGAGGCCGACGGCTCGCTCGACGCCCTGGAGATGACCGCCGGCTCGTCGCTGCTGAACCCGATGTACCTCTTCAAGGGCGACGTTCCGCTCAAGGAGTTCGCCGACGTCATGCCGCAGCCGATCAAGCTCGGCGTGAAGCTGGTCGGCAAGCGCAAGTTGAAGGCCTACCCCTACACGGACGCCTATCTCCTCGAGGACTCCCGCCAGATCCGGGCCGCGGTGAAGCTGCCGATGATCCTGCTCGGCGGCATCACCACGAAGTCCGTCATGGACCTCGCGATGAGCGAAGGCTTCGAGTTCGTCGCGATGGCCCGCGCGCTGTTGCGCGAGCCCGACCTGATCAACCGGATCCAGAAGGACGCCGCGACGCCGTCCCTGTGCAACCACTGCAACAAGTGCATGCCCACCAACTTCACCGGCACGCGTTGCGTCCTGGTCCAGCGCAGCACCACGCGGACGGCGACCTGGGGCAAGCCGGAGGGCTACGCCTCGTGACCATCGCCGACCTCCTGCTCGACCGGCTCGGGGACGACCACCCCGGCCTGCTCTCCCACGACCGCTCCTGGACCTGGGACGAGGTGGTCCGCGAGAGCGCGGCCCGCGCCGAGCTGGCCCGCGCCCTGCGCGTCGACGGCCCGTTCCACATCGGGGTGCTGCTCGAGAACGTCCCCGAGTTCATCCTCTGGCTCGGCGGGGCCGCGTTGGCCGGGGCCTCCATCGTCGGCATCAACAACACCCGCAGCGGCGCCCACCTCGAGGAGGAGGTGCGCAACACCGAGCTCCAGCTGGTCATCACCGACGCGGCCGGACTCACGCTCCTGGAGGGCCTGGACATCGGCGTACCCCGCGAGCGATTCCTGTTGGTCGACGATCCGGCGTACGGCGACCTGGTGGCCAAGCACGCCTGCGAGCCGACCAGGGATCCGTCGGTCGACGCGAGCACCCAGCTGCTGCTGCTCTTCACCTCCGGCACCACCGGCGCCTCCAAGGCGGTGCGCTGCAGCCAGGGCCGTCTGCTCGGCCTCGGCCGGATGAACGCCGCGAAGTACGGCGTACGGCGACACGACGTCTCCTACTGCTGCATGCCGCTCTTCCACGGCAACGCGCTGATGGGGCTGTGGGCGCCGTCCCTGGTCGCCGGCGCGACCGTCGCGCTGACGCCGAAGTTCTCGGCCTCCCGGTTCATCGACGACGTCCGCCGCTTCGGCGCGACCTACTTCACCTACGTCGGCAAGGCCATCAGCTACGTGCTGGCCACGCCGCCGTCTCCGAAGGATGCGCACTCGACGCTGACGCACGGCTTCGGCACCGAGGCCTCGCCCGAGGACCAGGCGGAGTTCAAGCGCCGGTTCGGCGCCACCCTGCTGGAGGCCTACGGCTCCAGCGAGGGCGCCGGCATGATCACGCTCGCGCCGGACGGACCCGTCGCCACCCTGGGCCGGCCGGCCCACGACGGCGTCCGCGTCGTGAACCCGGAGACCCGCGAGACCTGCCCGCCCGCGATCCTCGACGAGCACGGTCGCGTCCTCAACGCCGAGGAGGCGATCGGCGAGCTGGTCAACACCGAGGGCGCCGCGAGCTTCGAGGGCTACTGGAAGAACCCCGAGGCGGACGCCGAGCGGGTACGCCACGGCTGGTACTGGACCGGCGACCTCGGCTACGTCGACGCCGACGGCTACCTGTACTTCGCCGGCCGCTCCGGCGACTGGATCCGGGTCGACGGCGAGAACACGTCAGCCCTGCTGATCGAGCGCATCCTCAAGCGGCACCCCGCGATCGTGGCGGCCGGCGTGTTCGCCGTACCCGACCCGACGTCGGGCGACCAGGTGATGGCCGCCGTCGAAGTCTCCGAGGGCACGACGTTCGAGTCGCTCGACCTGCCCGCGTTCCTGGCCGAGCAGGGCGACCTGGGCAGCAAGGGCGCGCCGCGGTTCGTCCGGTTCTCGCACGCGCTGCCGACCACCGGCTCCAACAAGCTGCAGAAGAAGGCGATCCAGCTCGAGGGCTGGCGGACCACCGACCCGGTCCACCGCTGGGTGGGACGCGGCGCTCCGGCCTACGTCCCGATGACCGATGCCGACAAGGCCGCCCTGCGCGCGGAGTTCGAGGCCGCCGGCCGACTCCGCTTCCTGCCCTGAAAGGACACCATGGACCTGCGTGAGACCCCCGCCCAGCAACAGCTCCGCAAGGAGCTGCGCGCCTACTTCGCCGCGCTGCTGCCCGCCGCTGAGCGACGCCGCGTCGGCGAGGAGGGCGTGGGTGGCTCGCGCTTCCGCGAGGTCGTGAAGATGCTCGGTCGCGACGGTTGGCTCGGCATCGGCTGGCCGGTCGAGTTCGGCGGCCAGGGTCGCTCGATCGAGGAGCAGTACGTCTTCTTCGACGAGGTCCAGCGCGCCGGGCTGCCGTTCCCGTTCGTCACCGTCAACACGGTCGGTCCGACGCTCATGCAGTACGGCACCGAGGAGCAGAAGCAGGCCTACCTGCCCGGCATCCTGGCGGGTGACGTCGTCTTCGCGATCGGCTACACCGAGCCGTCGGCGGGCACCGATCTCGCGTCGCTGACGACCCGGGCCGTGCGCGACGGCGAGGACTTCGTGGTCAACGGCCAGAAGATCTTCACGAGTGGCGCCAACACCGCCGACTACGTCTGGCTGGCCGTGCTCACCGACCCGGACGCCCCGAAGCACCAGGGCATCTCGATCCTGATCGTGCCGACCACCGACCCCGGCTTCACCTGGAGCCCGATCCAGGCCGTGGGTGGGATGGTCGTGACCGCGACCCACTACACCGACATCCGGGTCCCGGTCGGCGACGTCGTCGGCGACGTGAACGCCGGCTGGTCGCTGATCACCGCGCAGCTCAACCACGAGCGGATCGGCCTGGCCGCCCTCGGTGGCCGGATGATCCAGCTCTGGGAGAACGTGCTGGCCTGGGCCAAGGACACCGGCGTGATCGAGCAGCCGTGGGTGCAGTCCGAGCTGGCGCGCACCTACGCCAAGCTCGAGGCGATGCGGCTGATGAACTGGAAGATGACGACCGCCGTCGCGTCCGGCGACCTCACCGGCGCGACCGCCGGGGCCGCCAAGACCTACGGCACCGAGACCCACATCGACGTGCAACGCACCCTCACGCAGGTCCTCGGTGCGGCGGGCCGGATCCGGCCCGAGTCGCCCGGCGCCGTGCTCCACGGACAGGTCGAGCAGCTCTCGCGCCAGGGCATCGTCAACACGTTCGGCGGGGGAGTCAACGACATCCTGCGCGACATGGTCGCCACCCAGGGCCTCGGACTGCCGAGGGCCAGGCGATGAGTGCGTACGGCGACACGTTGGCCGCCTTCGTCGGCCGCGAGCTCGTCGCGCTGCGCCCGGCCGCCGACCCGGTGAACGTGCCGATGATCCGGCACTGGGTCGAGGCGATGGGGGACACCAACCCGCGCTACCTCGGCTCTTCGCCAGTCGCTCCCGCGTCGATGATGCAGGCCTGGACGATGCGCGGCTTCGGTGCGCCGGTGACCGCGGGCGGCTTCGACGAGTTGGTCGCGCTGCTCGCCGAGGACGGCTACACGTCCGTCGTCGCCACCGACTCGGACTTCGAGTACGTGCGCGACGTCGTCCCGGGTGACCACCTCACTGTCGAGGAGGTCGTCGAGTCGATCTCGCCGGAGAAGGCGACCGGTCTCGGTGTCGGGCGCTTCGTGACCACGCTGAAGACCTACCGCGACGCCTCCGGCGAGGTGGTGGCGACCCAGCGGTGGCGGACGTTGCGCTTCAAGCCACCGGCCGCGGCTCCGGCCGTCGCCGCTCGCCCGAGGCCGGCCATCAACCTCGACAACGCGTTCTGGTTCGAGGCCGCCCGCGAGCACCGGCTGGTCGTGCAGCGCTGCCTGTCCTGCAAGACCCTGCGCCACCCGCCCGGCCCGTGCTGCCCCGAGTGCCAGTCCTTCGAGTGGGACACCGTCGAGGCTTCGGGGCGAGGCACTCTCTACTCCTTCGTCGTCGCGCACCACCCGCGCCACCCGGCCTTCGACTACCCGCTGCTGATCGCGGTCGTCGAGCTCGAGGAGGGCACCCGGCTGATCACGAACCTCACTGGGGTCACCGCCCAAGACCTCATCATCGGCATGCCGCTCGAGGTCGAGTGGCTCGACGCCGATCCCGAGCTGACCCTGCCGGTCTTCCGGCCTCTCGTTTCTCAGGAGCACTGATGGACTTCACCTACGACGAGGACCTCGTCGCCGTCCGCGACCTGGCGCGCGAGATCTTCGCCGACCGGGCCACCACCGACCGCGTCCGCGAGGTCGAAGGATCCGCCACCCACCTCGACGAGTCGCTCTGGCAGGAGCTCGCGGGTGCCGGTCTCCTCGGGCTCGCCCTTCCGGAGTCGTACGGCGGAGCCGGGCTCGACCTCGCCGCGCTCTGCGTCGTCCTGGAGGAGCAGGGCCGGACCGTCGCACCAGTTCCCCTGTGGTCGGCCGGTGTGGCGTCGCTCGCCGTCGCGTCTTTCGGCAGCGAGTCCCAACGGGACGTCCTGCTCGCCGGGGCTGCCGACGGGTCGCTGCGGATCGCGCTGGCCCTCGAGGAGTTCGACGGCGCCGCCCCGTCCGCTCCTCGGTGTGCGGCTGTCCACACCGGTGAGCAGTGGAACCTGACCGGCACCAAGGCCGTCGTCCCCTCACCCTTCGGTGCCTCGCACGTGCTGGTGTCCGCCACCGGCCACGATGGTCCGGCCGTGTTCCTGATCCCGACGTCGGGAGAGGGGATCGCCTGGGAGCAGACCGAGACCACCACCCACGACCTCGCCGGCCACCTCACCATGACCGACGTCGCGGCCGAGCAGCTGGGTGACGGCGAGTCGCTGGCCGCGGTCCTCCGCCTGGCCGCGGTCGCCCTCGCGGCCGTGCAGGTCGGCGTCGCCGACGGGGCGCTGCGGCTCGCTGCGGCGTACCTCTCGACACGGGAGCAGTTCGGCCGCCCGCTCGCCACCTTCCAGTCGGCCCAGCACCAGCTGGCCGACTGCTGGATCGACATCGACGCCATGCGGGTCACGCTGTGGCAGGCGCTGGCCTCCCTCGGCGAGCCCGACGCGGCGCGTGCCGCACTGGCCGCGAAATGGTGGTGCGACCAGGCCGGCCTCGACGTCATGCACCGCGTGCAGCACCTGCACGGTGGCATCGGCGTGGACGTCGACTACCCGGTGCACCGCAACTTCCTGTGGGGCAAGCAGATCGCGAGCACGCTCGGCGGATCCGCGGCAGCTCTAGCCGACCTCGGTGCCGTCCTCGCGCGCGAGGAGGTGGCGTCGTGAAGATCGCCGAAACCCTGCCCCCACTGGAGATTCCGCTGACCCGCAGCCTGATCGTGGCGACCGCGATCGCGAGCCGCGACTACCAGGACGTGCACCACGATCCTGCCCTCGCCCAGGAGCGTGGCTCGCAGGACATCTTCATGAACATCCTGACCACCAACGGCCTCGTCGACCGGTTCGTCACCTCGTGGGCCGGACCGACGGCCGTCGTGAAGAGGATCAGGATCCGGCTCGGTGCGCCCAACTACCCGGGCGACACGATGACGCTCACCGGCTCCGTCGCCGCGATCGACGACAACCGCGTCACGGTCGACGTCGTCGGCACCAACAACATCGGCGTCCACGTCTCGGGTCTCGTCGAGGTGCAGCTGTGAGCGTCTTCTCGGGCGCGACCGCGATCGTCGGCATCGGGGCCACCGAGTTCTCCAAGGAGTCCGGCCGCAGCGAGCTCCAGCTCGCCTGCGAGGCCGTCACCGCCGCGATCGCCGACGCCGGGCTCCGGCCCTCCGACGTCGACGGCATGGTCACCTTCACCGCCGAGACCAGCGCCGAGATCCACGTCGCGCGCAACGTCGGCATCGGCGACCTCTCCTTCTTCTCCCGAGTCCCGCATGGCGGCGGCGCGGCCGCCGGCACCGTCGTGCACGCGGCCGCGGCCATCCACGCCGGCCTCGCCGACGTCGTCGTCTGTTGGCGCGCCTTCAACGAGCGGTCGGGGGAGCGCTACGGGCTCGGCCAGGCGGACCGGCCGATGGACACGAACGCCGACCGTGCGGCGTACGCCTGGATGACGCCCTTCGGGCTCTCCACGCCCGCGCAGTGGGTGGGCATGTTCGCCCGCCGCTACATGCACGAGTACGGCGCCACGTCGGAGGACTTCGGGCAGATCTCGGTCATCGACCGGGCGCGGGCCGCGACCAACCCGAAGGCGCACTTCTTCGGGCGGCCGATCACCCTCGAGGAGCACCAGGGCTCGCGCTGGATCGCCGAGCCGCTGCACCTGCTCGACTGCTGCCAGGAGACCGACGGCGGGCAGGCGCTGGTCGTCGTCTCGGCCGAGCGCGCGCGCGATCTGCCCAACGTGCCGGCCCTGGTGGTCGGTGCCGCCCCGGGCGCGGGCCGCGACCAGCACATGATGACCTCGTACTACCGACCGGACATCTCCGGCATCCCGGAGATGGGCCTGGTCGGCGACCAGCTCTGGGCACAGTCCGGGCTGCGCCCGAGCGACATGCAGGCGGCCGTGCTCTACGACCACTTCACGCCGTTCGTCCTGCCCCAGCTGGAAGAGCTCGGCTTCTGCGGGCGCGGCGAGGCGGCCGGCTTCATCCGCGACGGCCACCTCGAGCTCGACGGATCACTGCCACTGAACACCCACGGCGGTCAGCTCGGCGAGGCCTACCTGCACGGCATGAACGGCATCGCCGAGGCCGTCCGGCTGGTCCGCGGCACCTCGGTCAACCAGCCCGGCGACGTCCGCAACGTCGTCGTCACCGCCGGCACCGGCGTGCCCACCTCCGGCCTCGTCCTGGGAGCGGCATGAGCACCTGGCTCGGCCGCGACCTCGGCACCCGCACCGTGTCGTACGGCGACCGCGACCCGATCCTCTACGCGCTCGCGCTCGGAGTGTCCCCGTCGCGGCTCGACCTCGTCTTCGAGGAGCAGTTGCGCGTGCTGCCGACCTTCGGCCTGACCCTGGCCCAGTGGGCGCCGGACGCGCTCGGCTCCGCTGGCGCCTTCGACACCAGCACGGCCGTGCACGGTGCCCAGGCCCTGCGCGTGTTGGCCCCCATGCCAAGAGCGGGCGAGATCACCATGAACGCCCGGGTCAGCAACGTCTGGGACAAGGGCGCGGCCGCGGTCTTCGAGATCGAGGTGACGTCCGACCACTTCGTCGCGACCTGGTCGATCTTCGCCCCGGGCTGCGGGGGCTTCGGCGGCGACCGTGGTCCGTCGTCGGTCGGCCGGCCCGACGGCGACGCCGACCTGACCCTGGACGTGGCGACTGCGCCGTACCAACCGGCGCTCTATCGCCTGCTCGGCGACCGGCACGCGATGCACGTCGATCCAGCCGCCGCGGTGGCCGCGGGCATGCCGCGTCCCTTCATGCACGGCCTCTGCACGATCGGGATGGCCGTCGTCGCGATCGCCGATGCCCGCGGTGTCCACCCGGCGTCCCTCACCGATGTGTCCGGCCGGTTCGCCGCGCCCGTCTTCCCGGGGGACACTCTGCAGGTGAAGGCCTGGGGACCGTCGTTCGAAGTGACTGCCGACGACCGTCCCGCGATCACTGCCGGACGCGTCGACTTCGGTGACTGAGCTCCTCACCATCGCCGGCATCGCTGCCGTCATCTTCCTGCTGGCGGCCGTGGCGCAGGCCGTGAGCGGCTTCGGATCGGCACTCGTGGCCGTGCCGCTGCTCGCCCTCGCGGTCAGCCCGTCCACGGCCGTGGTGGCCGCCACCGTGATCAGCACGTTGCTCTCGGCGGGCGCATGGCACCGCGAGTCCGCCGAGGTCGACCTGCCCCTGGCCCGGACGCTCACCCTCGCCGGTGTGCTCGGCATGCCATGTGGCCTGCTCGTGCTTGCCCGCGCCGATGACCGCTCACTGACGCTGGTGGTCGCCGTGGCCCTGCTCGTCGCGGTCGCGCTCATGTGGAGCGGGTTGGCCCTGCCCACAGGCCGCCTCTCTGTGTGGGCATCCGGTGTGACCAGCGGCCTGCTGCTGACGTCGACCGGGATGAACGGCCCGCCGCTGGTCCTGTCGCTCCAGGCCGCCGGCCTCTCTCCCCGCAGGTTTCGCGCGACCCTGCAGGCGGTCTTCTGCGTCCAGGGCGCGGTTGCGGTAGCGGCCTTCGCCCTCACCGGTCACCTGCACGCCGCCACCCTGGCCGCCGTCGCCGGCGGAGTCGTGGGGCTGCCGGCCGGCTGGGCGATCGGCAACCGGATCTTCCAGCGGCTCTCCCCGGAGCGCTTCCGCTCCATCGTCCTCGCAGGACTGCTCGTCACCGCGCTCGTCGCCCTCAGCAACGTGCTCGTCAGCTGGTGAGCGACTCGAGCACGCGTCCCCGGTGGAAGTCGGGCGCGCCCCAGGCGGTGACGAGCGCGCGGACCTTGAGCAGCCACAGCGACAGGTCGAACTCGGCGGTGTAGCCGATCGCACCGTGCACCTGCAGGCCCACGCGGGAGGCGAGGTACGCCGCGTCGCCGGCCGCGACCTTGGCCGCCGAGACATCGCGAGCACGATCCGGGCCGTCGAACAGGACTGCCGCCCCGTCGATCAGGGGCCGCGCGAAGTCGAGGGCGATCCGCACGTCCGCGAGCTGGTGCTTGATCGCCTGGTAGGACCCGATCTCACGACCGAACTGCTTGCGCTGCTTCACGTAGGTGACCGAGTCCGCCAGGATCCGCTCACCCGCGCCGAGCAGCTGCGCGGCCGTCGCGAGCACGGCCAGGTCGAAGGCGGGGTCGAGGTCGGGTTTCGTGACGGGCCTTCGGCCCTCCTCAACCGCCGGGGAGGCAGCCGCGGAGACCACGCCGAGGCGTCGCGTCCCGTCGATGGACGTCTTCACCTCTCGGACCGTCGCACTCACCAGGGCGTCGCCGTCGACCAGGAAGACCCGGTCGGCGACGTCGGCGTCGAGTGCGTAGGGCACGTGCGGAGGAACGGCCACGGTGGACACCCCCTCGACCTCGTGGCCGAGCGCGATGGGCAGGTACGCCGCCGACTCGACCCAGGGGCCGGGGGCGGCGTGCCGCCCGAGCGCCTCGAAGGCGATGCAGACCTCGACCGG
>JBDSPC010000139.1:0-25496 GCA_039914485.1 Nocardioides sp. | reverse complement strand
ATCAATGCGGAGAAGCCGGACGCTCTCCTCGTGCTCGGCGACACCAACAGCTGCATCGCTGCCGTGATGGCCAAGCGGATGCGGGTGCCGACCTATCACATGGAGGCCGGCAACCGCTGCTTCGATGCCAACGTCCCTGAAGAGACCAACCGTCGTCTCGTCGACCACGTCGCCGACTTCAACCTCTGCTACACCGAGCACGCCCGGCGCAACCTGCTCGCCGAGGGGTTGCAGCCGCGACGCATCCTGAAGACCGGCTCCCCGATGAAGGAGGTGCTCGAGGCCTATCGCGACCAGATCGAGGCCTCCGACGTGCTCGATCGGCTCGAGCTGACCGAGGGCAGCTTCATCCTGGTGAGCGCCCACCGCGAGGAGAACGTCGACAACGCCGACCGCCTCGGCCAGCTGCTCGACTGCCTCGAGGCCGTGCACACGACCTTCGACATGCCGGTGCTGGTCTCCACCCACCCGCGCACCCGCAAGCGCCTCGACGCCCTGGGCCGTGCCACGGAGGGACTGATCTTCCACGACCCGCTGGGCTTCATGGACTACAACCGGCTGCAGATGACCGCGTTCTGCGTGCTCTCCGACTCCGGCACCATCTCCGAGGAGTCCTCCCTGCTCGGCTTCGCGGCCGTGACCCTGCGCGACTCGATCGAACGACCCGAGGCACTCGACACCGGGGTCATCTTGATGACCGGGCTCGACCCCACCAACGTCGTCGAGGGTGTCCGGGCGGCCACGTCGGCCACCCGTGGAGACTGGCTCATCCCCGATGACTACGCGATCGGCAACTGCTCCGAGCGCGCCGTCAACTTCATCTTGTCGACGTATCGGCGCCATCACGCCTGGGACGGCATTCGTGTCTGATCGTCGACGCGCTGATCGCACCGAGGTGTTCTACCTGACCTCGGCACCGTCCCCGAGCCAGTTCGCGCGAATGCGCGAGAGCCTCAAGGACGGAGTCCAGCACACGACGTACGGCATGGCCGAAGCCAGCTTCAAGTTCCACACGCTGCTCCAGCGCGGCCTGCTTGCCGACCCGACGTGCCACGTCCACGCCGTGGTCGGCCGCGGCGTCACCCCCCGCTTCTACCGCGGCGGGTGGTGGTCACGGGTTCGAGAGTCGATCTCCGATCGGCACACCGTCGACCACCTCGCGTTCCCCAATGTCCGCGGCCTCAAGCAGGCCTGGCTGGCGCTCGCGTTCACGCTGCGCGCCCTCGCGTGGCGGTGGCGCACCCGCCGGGCCTCCAACCGGGTCCTGGTCGCTGACGCCGCCTACATCACTGCCCTCCCGGGCGTGCTGCAGGCGCTGGCGGGGGATTCGATCACCAAGGTCGCCATCTTCGCCGACGTCTACGACTTCATGGCCGAGGTCGAGGACGCCGGTCGCCGGGGCGGCGGCCGGTTCCGCCAGCGGGCGCGCGGCTTCGCGGCCGCGACCTACGCCCGACTCGACGCCTTCGTGCTGCTCACCGAGCAAATGAACGACGTGGTCAACCTGGAGTCGAAGCCCTACCTGGTCATGGAAGGCCTCGTCGACTCCTCGATGGAGCTCGCGGACAACTCCATCGACGCGAAGACTGCATCGTTCTCGGTGCTCTATGCGGGCGCTCTGCGTGCCGAATACGGTCTTGCCGATCTGGTCGACGGTTTCGGGGCCCTCAACGCACCTGAGATCGAGCTCCACATCTACGGAGGCGGCGACTACGCGCCCGAGCTAGCCAAGGCCGCCAGCGAGGACTCCCGGGTGCAGTTCCACGGCCCGGCCGACCTCAGCCATGTCGTCAGCGCGGAGATGCGAGCCTGGCTGCTCGTCAACCCCAGGCCGACGTCCGAGGAATTCGTGAAGTACTCCTTCCCCTCCAAGAACATGGAGTACCTCGCCTCCGGCACCGCCGCGCTCACCACTCGGCTGCCGGGAATGCCCGCGGAGTACTACGACCACGTGCTCACCATCGATGCCGACGGTGCGCCTGCGATCACGGCGGCCCTGGAGCAGGCGCTGGCGATGCCGCTGGCAGAGCTTCACCGGAGGGGTTCGGCGGCCAGGGAGTTCGTGCTCAGCAGCAAGAACGAGCAGGTCCAGGCCGCTCGGATCCTCGAGCTGGCCAAGGAAGTGCACGACGCTGCCACGTCATGAGTAGCGCGCCTTCTCCCGCCTCGCCGCCACGGTGAGGATCGTGCAGTTGACCGCACTGGCAAAGGCCATCCCGATCATCACCCGCGTCAGGCTGCCGCTGGGCACCGTCACGCCCAGGGTGCACCCCACGGTGATCAGGTAGACGATCCGGACCCGGATCAGAGTCCGCCACTGCCGGTAGGAGCCGAGCAGCGCGATGGGGCCGGTCGCCAACGCCCAGATCACGATCTCCAGCACGGCCCAGATCAGGATCGTCCGACTGTTCGCCCAGCTCTCACCGAGCACCTGCTCGCCTGCCGCGTCCGGCAACAACAGCAGGGCGCCGCCCCACGCCAGGACCAACGCACTCATCACGACGGCCTGGACCGTGGCCAGCCTGGACCGGTCGTTGCCGAACACCCTCGCCATCTCCGGCAGCAGCACCGCCGGCAGGGCCGAGAAGATCATGGTCACCGGGCCCAGGAGGGTGCCGGCACCACGCACTGCGGCGACGTCGCCCAACGACATGTAGTGCGCCATCGCGGCGGCCAACATCAGCGGCGCAGTGCAGGCGAGCAGGGCGTCCGGGCCAAGTGTGCGCAACTCACTCGCGTGATCACGCAGCCAGTGGCTCCGCCCGGTGACGACCCTGAGCACAGGGACAGCGATCAACACCAACCCCGTTCCTGCCCCCACGAACACCCAGACGGCAGCGATCGCAGTCACGCTGAGCGTCGCGCCGACCAGGCTTGCGAGGAGCAGCGCCAGCGTGACCGCCATCCAGGCGCCGTCACTGACGGTCGCCAATCCGACTCGGCGTTCGGCGATCGCGCTGTAGCGAAGAAGGTCCTGAGGATAGATCAACACGCAGCCGCTGAGGACCACGTAGTAGGCGGCTGATCCGCCGTCACCGACCACGGCCCCCAGTCCCACACCGACCGCCACCATGGTCGCGCCCCACAGGACGCTCCCGAGCAGCGGCGGAACGAGCAGCTTGCCGGCCGACAACGCAATGAGGGTGCCGATCGAGCTGCGCTGCACGGCCAGCCCGAAGGCGAACAGGGCGTAGGCGAACGACACCGCGCCGAACTCATCGATGCCTGCTTCACGGGCCACCGCGACCAGGAAGAGCATGTTGGACAGGCTGGACAGGCCCTGGTCGATGACGCCGAGCCCGAGCCGTCTGATGCGACTCATCGCGCTGTCGCCGCCCCGGAGCCGAGCGCTTCCTCGATGATATCGAGGTAGGCCGTTGCGCGGTCATTGGCAGTCGGCCAGCCGTCCGCGATCTGCTTCCCGACCGCAACCCTGCGGGCGCATTGATCCTCATCGCCGAGCATCTCAGCCAGGGCGCGCGCGAGGGACGCCGGCTCCGTGGGCTCGAAGTACCAGGCCGCCTCTCCAGCGACCTCGCGGACGAACGCGCGGTCGGAGGCGAGCAACGGCCGGGCGGCCATCATCGCTTCGAGCGGCGTCACCGAAAAGCACTCGTTGAGGCTCGGGAAGACGACCCCGGCACACGCGGCGTACAGGCCCGGCATCTGTCCGACCATCAACGGCCCGACGTTGACGCTCACCGCACGGGTGGCTGGATCGAGTCCCTGCCACTCCTCAGGGGTCAGGGTGAGCGCGAACCGGACGCTGCGACCGTGCTCCTCGCGCAGCACACCCTCTGCGGCCCCGAGCACCGCCAGGTTCTTGTGGGGGTAGGGGCGCGTGGGGAAGGCAAGGAGCGGGACGTCCGGCAGCTCGACCTGCACTGGCAGTTGGCGCGCCTCGTCGCGGAAGACCTGGTTCAGCACGTTGGGGACGACCTTCACGCGGTGGGCAGGAATCCCCCAACGCTCCGTAAGCGCCGCGCTCACGAAGGAGGACTCGGTCACCAGGAGGTCCGCGCTGCGGAACAACCGCCTCGACACCCGCCTGCGCGCCGCGTGCCGCAGCCGTGCACGCCGACCGCGGATCCCGGCGAACTCCGGGAACAGGCTGGTGACGTCCGCGAAACCGACGACTCGTTTCCGAGCCCGCCTCGGACCATAGTCGGGGCCGAAGACCGTGAAGGACACGTCGAAGGCCCGGCGATCTGCACGGTCGAGGCGTCGCCGCAGGCGCGCGGCCGGGCGTCCGTCGACGACCTCCACCGGGAGTCCCGCACCGATGGCGGTCTGATTGGCGATGACGACGTCGGAGGCCTCGACCACGACGTCGCCGATCCAGGACCAGCGCTGCCGCACCTCCGGGTCCTCGTGGAGGCTGGCGAGCACGTCGACGAACGACGCGCCCACCTGGACACCCCCTCCCACCATGAGGTTCGAGGCATCCACGAGCACGGACGCGCTCATGCCCGCCTCCGCTCAACGGCGCGCTCGAGCAACCGGTGCAACGCCTCGGAACCCACCGCGCGCGACATGTGCTCGTCGTACCAGCCACGGCCTCGTCGACCCAACTGTCGTCGTTCGGCCCGTCCCATCCCGGCCAACTGCAGCACGGCGTCGCGCAAGGCCTGTCGATCGCCCGGCGCTACGGTCAGACCGGCGCCGGCGGACCGGACCACGTCCGCGCTGTCGCCCGTCGCGGAGACCAGCAGGGGCAGACCGGCGGCCAGGATCGACTGCACCTTGCTCGGCATCGTCACTGCGAAGAGCGGCTCGTCGGCGAGCGAGACGAGCTGCGCGTCCGAGGCCGACATCAGCGCGGCCATGTCCTCGCGCGGCACTGCATCCATGAAGTGGATCGTTGCGTTGCCCCGGGCGCTGTCGATCAGCCCGGCCTTCGCCACGCCGTCCCCGATGAGGACGAGATGACATCCCGCGTCGCGGGGGAGGTCGGCAAAGACCTCCACGATCGGCTGCAGGGCTTGTGCCTGCCCGTGGTTGCCCGCGTACATCAGGACGAAGTCGTCGGCGCCGATCCCCCACGACTCGCGCACTCGCGACGTCGACGTCTCGTCAGCGTCGGCGACCGGCCCCTCGTCCACCCAGTTGTGGACCACCGAGAGCTTCTCCGGCGGGACCCCTCGGGAGGCCAACAGGTCAATCATTCCGGGCGAGGTGACGGCGACGTGGTCGGCCCCGCGATAGGTACGACCCACGAAGACGTCGAGCACTCGGCGAGCCACCCGGCCCACCGCGCCCGTCAGGAATCCGGAGGCGAAGATCGAGTCGGGCCACACGTCCTGGACGAGGAGCACGTACGGCGTGCCCCAGAGCCGTCGGGCGACCATCGCGGCCAGGGCAGCGGTGGCGGGTGATGAATAGACAAGCGCAACGTCCGACGAACGCAGCAGGCCCTGCCCGAAGAACGCACTCGAGACGGCCCAGGATGCGTAGTTCAGCAGTCTCCGGGGCGCGCTCGCGTCGTGGCTGGGGTAGAGCGGCGTGCGCTGCACCCGCAGGCCGTCTCGCATCTCGCGCGAGGGCCGCCACGCTGCGAAGCCGTCCGGCACCACCCCGGTCGGGTAGTTCGGCACCCCGGTCAGAACGCGTACGGAGAGACCCGACTCGGCCAGCGCCGCCGCAATTCCCTGGGGGACGCTCGCCGGCTCCGGCGGGTACCACTGGCAGACGAAGGCGACTCCACCTGCGGGTGACTTCTTCACCGGATCAGTCTCCCGGACGGGTCGTCGTGCTCCTCGAGGTCGCCTCGATCCCTCTCACCGGCAATGCGAAAGATGACCAGCAGCGAAAGCAGGATCCACATTAACGAACTCTCCCGGTTGCCGGTCAGCGACGGCATGCCGAAGGAGGATCCCCACGCCAGGATCACCACTGCTCCCGCCAGGCGCGACTGCTCGCGTGGCAGGTGCACGCGCAAGCGGATCCAGCGCACCAGCAGCACCACATGGACGGCCAGCACGAGCAGGGCGCCCACGGATCCCGCGACCACGATGGCCTCGATCCAGGTGGAGTCGTAGGAGACAGGGGCACCCCGGGCGCCGAGCCCGAACCACGGGTGGTTGGCGAGGATCTCCTTCGCCAGCTCGACCAGGCCGCCGGGCTGCTCGAACTCGCTAGGCAGGCCCGTTGCGCCGTCCGTCGGGACAGGCTTGTCAACGACCGGTGGTACGTTCTCGCCGCCCCGACCGAAGCGTCCGGCACTCAGTGTGTAGGCGAGCGAATCGCCGGCGCGGGCACTCGCGACATACCAACCGAGCATGCCGCTGGCGCCCCAGGTGCCGAGCCAGCCCAAGGCGCCGAGCCCTGCCGTGACGAGGACCGTGACGACGGCGCTCACGGTGAGCAGCATCCGGTGCGGGCGCTTGGTGAGGATCAGGACGGCGGAGATGAGGACGCCGCCGACGATAAAGACCTTGGACAGCGTCATCATCCCGCCGATGATGATTAGCGCCCAGGCCGCCACCCAGAGCTTGCGTGAGACGTCCGTGCCGGTCCGCAACAGGTAGATCAGGCAGAAGGCGGCCAGGCAGTAGGCGACGCCCGCCTCGGCGGGCTGGTTGAAGATGCCGGAATAGCGCCCGGATCCAGCGGCCAGTTCGGCGACCGTCACGCCGCTTCCGCCCGCTGCCCAGAATCGCGGGAGCAGCGGAATGCCGTCGAAGCCGACGAACGACGTGACGACGGCCAGGGCGCCGTTCAGCGCCATCGCCACGACCACCATCCACGAGACCGTGCGCAGTAGGAGCGGCACCGGGACCAGTCTGGACCAGACCCCGACGACGGTGATGGTGGCCAGGGGCAGCAGGGCGTTGTCCAGACCTGCGACCAGCGAGCCCGATCCCCACGGAAGACGGCTCTCGATGAACAGGGCACCCACTGCCGCAGTCCCGGCATACGCCGCCCAGAGCGCCAGCACCAACCTCCCCGCGGACAGGACACTGATGAGCTCGCGTCGGAAGAACACGACAGCAAGCACGGCTGAGCCGTACAGCGCCAACTGCTCTGTCCGCACTCCTCCGATGAGGTACGGGCCGAATATGCAGGCGACCGTGACGACCACCCAACGGATCGGCCACGGGCTCTCGGCCTGAGCGCCCGACGCCTCGAAGCCGTCGCCAGTCGCGCCCGTACCCGCAACAGTCTCTTGAGAATGACTCACGAAACCTCGATCCCCCATGTCCGAACGCCGATCAGCTCTCGCAACGAGAGTGAGTGCAAAAGTTGAAGTCGACCATACGGCGGGCGCAGCCGTCGACTCGGCGGTCCGTCGGGCCGAAGACGTCCGGCGCGATTCGCGGTTGAGTGACTTCGCGTAACGCCACTTCACAAGGCCCCACGACTACGAGCGAAAATCGTCATCTAGAAGAACATGCACTGCACCATCGGCCCGGACCGATTCAGTGATCAGCACAGTGCGAGGCGCTCCCTTGTCGTGTTTGCTCCGCAAGTAGCTGATGGCCTATGTCTTGCTGGCCACGCTATCGCGCGACGAGCGCACCCCGGTCCGTGGCCTGCGGAGATCAACGTTTCAAGGACAACCGGGCTCAGCCGATGGACCCATGAACTCGGGCATGGTCACCGAGTCGTCGGCTGAGACTCCGTCACGTCGAAGCACCTTGCCCACGGTGGCCAGAAGGATCTTCACGTCGCCGAGGAGGGTGTGGTGGTCGACGTACTCCACGTCGAGCTCGAATTTTCGCTCCCAAGTCAGGGCATTGCGCCCCGAGACCTGCGCCAGGCCGGTGAGTCCAGGGCGTACGTCGTGTCGGCGGGCCTGCTCAGGCGAGTAGAGCGGCAGGTAGCGCATCAGGAGTGGACGCGGGCCAACGAGAGACATGTCTCCGCGCACGATGTTCCACAGCGACGGCAGTTCATCGAGGCTGGTCGCGCGCAAGACGCGTCCAAGGCCCGTCAGCCGGTCGGCGTCATCAACCAGGCCGCGCGCAGGGTCGGGGTCGAGCATGGTGCGGAACTTGACCATCTCGAACGGCTCCGAGTGCAGACCCGGGCGTTGCTGGCGAAAGAGCACCGGCGTGCCCAGACGACTGCGGATGATCAGTGCGATGACGCCCTGGACGGGCAAGCTCACCAGGAAGGCTGGCAGGGTCACGAGAAGGTCGAACACTCGCTTGCTCGTCATGGGACACCCCTTCGTTTCTTCGTCTTCTCAAGTCGTCGTTGTCCGCGGCCGGGTCCAGGTGCGGGCCTCCGAAACGGGAGGACGCCGCAAGCAAGCACCAGCAGGAACCAACCGAACGGGATGGTGGTCAGCGGCTCGCTGAGCCCGAAGACGACCAGCACGACGAGCAGCACAATCACCATGCGGCCCGACGCCACACTCTCGACCTCCGCCTTCCCTGGCAGCCGGGTCGCCATGGCACGGACGAGGGTCTCCACGTGGATCAGCGCAGCCAACGCCACGCCGATCAATCCTACTTCGGGCAGCAGGTCGAAAAACGAGGAGTGGCCGTGTGGGGGGTAGTAGTTCGGGATGTCGGTGGCGACCAAGATCGACTCAATGACGGGATTGGGCGGAGCCGGCACCCACGGATGTGGCCACACCGCTCCCCAGCCGAACCCCTGCCACAGTTGGGGTTGACTGGTCTGCCACGTGGCCTCCCAGATCGGCAGCCGGCCCGAGAAGGTGGTGTCCCGCCCCAAGAGGTCAGCGATGTCACGCACGAACCACACGAGCAGGCTCACGAGCGCGGTGACGGCGGCCCACATCCAAAGACGACGGCCACGGCTGAGGTGTCGACGAGTCCACTCAGTGCCGACGAGCAGGGCTGCGGTGACGAACGCTGCCGCTGCGGAGACGAGGCCTGTGGCTGAACCGGCCAGCCAGAGCCCGGCCAGGACTGTCACCACGGCAGGGGCCCACACCAGCCAGCCGAGGCGACTCCTGGGGGGCATGGCGATCACCGCGCACACCGGAGCAAGCACATAGGCCAGAATGTTGCGGTTGGTCCCGACACCGGCTATGTAGCCGGGGTTGCCCTCCACCACCTCGGCGCCCGGTAAGTGCTCGTGCACAGCGTAGAGCGACAGCAGCACGACCAGCACCCCGCCGAGCAGCAGTCCGTGGCTCAACACACGGGGGGACACGTTGGTCGCGATCAGCCACGCGACGACCGCGATGCTGAGGTAGACCTGCACGTTGATCCAGGTGACCCAGTCGAACTGGCTCCACGAGGCGCTGAGCGCGGTGAAGGCCGTGAAGAGCACCACGCTCGCAGGGGGCAGCCGCCACCGCAGCCGTGGGGCCTGGACCAGCAAGAAGATCACGGCCATCTCGATACCGGTGTTCCACGAGAACTCGAACCACGGGATGAACACCAAGGGGTTGGAGAACAGGTAGAACTCGACCGCCACGAAGATCGCCCACATGGCGCCGCTCATCGTGCCGGCCTGCGCCGGAAGCAGGGCGCGATTGCGGGCGTGGAGCCGCTGCCACCACGGCCCACGAGGGGCTCCGCTGGTCGCTCCTGCCGACTCAGGCGCCCGTGGCTCCTGGGTGCTCACGAGCAAGATCGACCTCGTTGGCATGGATGTGAACGGTGCGACTGACCGTTCCATCCTAGGACATCGCGCTCATGGCACAGTTGAGTCATGAGTACCGAGAAGTCCGCCCAGCTCACGCCCCTGGTGATCGTCGGAGCCGGCGGCTTCGGCCGTGAGGTGCTCGACGTCGTGGAGGCCGTCAACGCCGTGCAGCCCACCTACGACGTCCTCGGGTTCATCGACGACGGGATCGACGACGTCAACCTGCGTCGCATCACCGCCCGAGGGTTGTCGCACCTGGGCTCGGTGGCCGACCACCTCGACGGACCGCGTGCCGGGACCGCCTACGTCATCGGCATCGGCGGCACCGCCACCCGTCGATCGCTCGCGGCTCGATTCGACGCCGCTGGTGCCGCCGCAGCGACCCTCGTGCACCCGTCCTCGACCCATGGCGCGGGAGTCAGTCTCGGTGCCGGCACGGTGGTCTGCGCCGGCGTCAGGCTCACGACCAACATCGTCGTGGGCCGACACGTCCACCTCAACCTCAACGTCACGGTGGGTCACGACACCACCATCGGTGACCACGTCAGCATCAATCCGCTGGCGTCCATCTCGGGCGACTGTCACCTCGAGGACGGCGTGCTGGTGGGCGTGGCGGGCGTGGTGCTCAACGGGCTGCGGGTGGGCGCGGACGCCACCGTCGGCGGATCCGCCTGCGCAGTGCGCGACGTCGCCCCCGGCACCACGGTGGTCGGGGTGCCGGCCAAGCCGCTGCCGAGCCGTTGAACCGATGCCGACGCCCCGCGCTGCTGCGAGCCTGCCGCCGACGACCAGCCTCGGTGAGGTGCTCGCGACCTACGGGGCCGGCACGCACGGCATGATCGACTCCGACTGCTTCCTGAGCGTGGTGACTCGCACACAGGGACGTCGTCCCCACCTGCTGGCCGAGGTCCTCTCCGGTCTGGCCGAGCAGACGGACCGGGACTTCGAGGTGGTGGTGGTCCGTCACCGGACCAACACACAGCTGGCCAACCGCATCGACGAGCTGGTGGCAGCACAACCCGGATGGATGAGGATCCGGGTGCTCGACGTCGCATCCCCCGGACGGTCGGCTCCGCTCAACGCCGGCTTCGAGGCCGCGCGCGGGACGTACGTCGCCATCCACGACGACGACGACCTGGCGCTGCCCTCCTGGGTCGCGACCTTCCGCGAGCTCGACGCGCGACACCCCGGCCGGGTGCTTCGCGCCGTGGCGGCACGCCAGCACGTGGTCGCGCGCATCGTCGACGCGGAGGTGCGTGCCGAGCAGCAGGGCGAGCTCGACCGGCCGTGGCCGCCGACCTTCTCGTTCCTCGACCACCTCATCGTCAACAGCACACCGCCGATCTCGCTCGCCTTCCCGCGGGCGGTCTTCGCCGACCTGGGCGAACGGTTCGACGAGAGCCTGGACACCACCGAGGACTGGGACTTCCTGATGCGTGCGGCTGGCCTCGTGGGCGTCGCCTGCAGCCCGACCGAGACGAGCGTGTACCGCTGGTGGGTCGAGGGCGAGAGCTCGCGCACCGAGCACACCGAGGACGAGTGGGACGACAACCACCGCGCCGTCCAGGACCGACTGGACCAACGGGTGCTGCTGCTGCCCGCCGGCTCGGTCACGGCACTGCGCACGATGATCACCACCCGCGACGAGCGCATCGCCGAGCTCATCGTCGAGCGCGATCGCGAGGCGGGCAACGCGCAGCAGCTGCTCGACGAGGCGCAGGACTACCTCGCCCGGCTCAAGGAGGCCGAGGAGCGCATCCGCCGGCAGCGCGCGAAGATCCAGCGCCTGCGAGGAGAGTCCTAGCCCGGCAGCTGCTTCGGGATCGTCAGCCACGACACGACGCCACCCAGTGCGAGCAGTCCCGCACACGCCAGCATCGCGGTCGGGTACGCCGCATCGAAGACCCGCGGGTCGGCGTAGTCGTCCCCGGACAACCCGACCGCGGTCGGCAGGGCCGCGACGGCCATCAGGGAGCCGGCGCGGGCGACGGCGTTGTTGATGCCGCTGGCGATGCCGGCCTTGTCGTCGGGGGCGGCCGCGAGCACGGTGGCGGTCAGGGGCGCGACCATCAGCGCCAGCCCGAGTCCGAAGACGGTGATCCCGGGGAAGACGTCGACCCAGTAGCTGACGTCCGCGTCGACGCGGAGCACGAGCACGATGCCGACCGCCATCACCAGCGGTCCGACCGTCATCGGGATCCGCGGCCCGATGCGGCTGCCGAGCTCGCCGCCCTTCGCGGCGAGGAACAGCATGCAGATCGTGATCGGCAGGGTCGCCAGCCCGGCCTCGAGGGCGTTGTAGTCGGCCACGGTCTGGAGCTGGAGCACCAGGAAGAAGGACATCGCGCCGAGCGCCGCATAGACCAGGAAGGTCATCGCGTTGGAGGCGCTGAAGGTGCGATCGCGGTAGAGCCCGAGCGGCATCATCGGCACCTCTTCACGGCGTTCGAGCAGCAGGAAGGCGACCGCCGCGATCACGCCCGCGGCCCCGGCCCACAGTGCGCCGTCGCTGCCCCACTCGATCAGGGCATAGGTGACGCCGCCGAGTGCCAGTGCGGCGAGCACCGCGCCCAGCACGTCGAAGTGCCCGGCAGCGTGCGGGTCACGGGTCTCGGGCACCGAACGCCAGGCGATGAGGACGGTCGCGACCGCGAGCGGGATGTTGATCAGGAAGATCCAGCGCCACGAGGCGTGGTCGACGAGCACCCCGCCGACGAAGGGCCCGATCGCGGCCGCCACTCCGCCCAGACCGGACCAGGCGCCGATGGCCTTGCCGCGGTCGTCGTGCACGAACGCGCCCTGGATCATCGCCAGGCTGCCGGGGGTCAGCAGCGCGCCGCCCACGCCCTGCAGGATGCGAGCGACGATCAGGGTCTCGGCGTTGGGCGCCAGCCCGCACAGCACGCTGGCCAGCGCGAACCAGATGGTGCCGACGATGAACATCTTGCGCCGGCCGAGCCGGTCGCCGAGCGACCCGCCCAGGAGGATCAGCGCGGCCAGCGAGACGAGGTAGCCGTTGTTGATCCACTGCAGCTGGGCCAGCGACGCGTCGAGGTCCTCGCCGATCGTGCGCAGCGCGACATTGACGACGCTGCCGTCGAGCCAGGTCATCCCGGAGCCGAGCACGGCCGCCGCGATGACGGCCCGGCCTCCCGCCGTACCCATCCGAAGGCCTGCGGGTTGCGAAGACGTCACGTGATCGACAATAGGATGAAATCGTGACTCGCCCCCGTCTGCTCGAGGCCCGCCTCGCGGTACATGTCGAGAAGTTGGGCGAGGACCACCCGCCGATTGACCTCGCCACCGTCGACTACACCGTCCGCGACCCGGAGGCGTTCTCCGCCCGATTCGGCCACGTGCTGGACTACATGGCGCGCGTCGAGCTCGAGGTCGACCGCAACGTGCTCGAGCTGATGACGATGCTGCCCGACCCGCCCGAGGTCGACCGCCGCTTCTATGCCGACGTCTGGCAGCCGCAGGAGATCCGGCACGGCCTGATCCTCGACGAGCTGCAGACGCGGATCGGGCGGCCCCCGGCCAGCCCCGACACGGATCACGTCGGCGCCAAGATCAAGGTCCTCGGCGCCCTGGGTCGCCTCGACAAGCTCCAGGACGTCACCCGGATGCTCTACTACCTCACGGGCATGGCCACCGAGCGCTCCGCGGTGCTCGCCTACAACCTGCTGCACGACGGAGTGCGCGAGATGGGCGAGACCGCCGTCAGCGACACGATCATCGCCCCGATCCGACGGCAGGAGCCGGGCCACTACGCCTTCTACAAGATGTCGTCGCGGGGTCTCGCGGCGCAGCTCGCGCCCTGGCAACGCTGGTTGGTACGCCGCCTGCGGACCATCTCCTTCGCGCCGGTCGGCGTCAACAACGACGAGCAACGCGCCGACTTCGGCGAGCTGATGCTCACGCTGGACATCACCGACGACCTGGAGAACTTCGCGGAGACCATCGCCCGGGTCGAGCGCGAGCTGCTGTGGGCGCGCAACCAGGGGATGAAGGTGCCGCCCTACATCGTGGCCGGCTTCCGGTCAGCGGTCGAGGCGGCCGCCGATCGGCGTCAGCGCTCGCAGGCCACCTTGACCTCGGCCTGACACCTGTCGCGGCCCTTGCCACCGCGGGCCGTGTCCCGACCGGCGTTGCCGATCAGGATGTCCGGGCCGAGGCGTCCGCGGAGCGTGTCGCGGCCGCCTCCGCCGTACAACGCGATCGGGTCGCTCGAGCAGCTTCGGTAGGACGACTCCAGCTCGTCGGCGCCGCCGTTGCCCCGGACCACCGTTCCGCACCCGCCGACCCTGATGCGGTCGTCGCCACCGAGGCCGAAC
Source organism: Nocardioides sp. (assembly GCA_039914485.1). Lineage (GTDB taxonomy): Bacteria > Actinomycetota > Actinomycetes > Propionibacteriales > Nocardioidaceae > Nocardioides. Next base: position 11,598 of record JBDSPC010000139.1, on the reverse strand, counting down.
ACCCGTGCGTCCTTCGCGTCGACGCCCAGGACGTCGCCACCGTTCGTGCCGCGCAGCGTGACCTGGTCGCGACCGCTCACGTAGGCGCCCTCGAAGCCGGTCACCCGCGCCGACGACGGGGCGTCGAACGCGACCTCGCCGGTGCCGAGGTCCAACGTCAGGTCGGCGCGCACGAAGTACTGGTCGAACGCGATGTCGTCGCTTCCGGCGCCGCCCTCCACGGCGAAGGTCGCCCCGGGCGTGCCGATCATGCGCAGGCTGTCGGGGCCGGCTCCGAGGTCGATCACGTCGGCGTTGGGATAGCTGTAGGCCAGGCTGTGCACACGGTCCTCGCCCCCCAGGGTGGAGATGGTGTCGACGTCGCCCGGCTCCCCCTCCAGGATCTCGGTGGCGTCGAACCTGCCGGCGGCCACCCGGTCCCTGGCGTCCGACCCCACGTAGACGTCGGAGCCGGCGCCGAGGAACGTGAAGTTGCCCTTCGCGGCATCGATCACGGTCACCTGGTCGTCACCCGCGCCCGCGCTGATCCAGCGGCTCCCCACTGAGCAGATCGCGTCGTTGCCGCCGAGCGCGTCGATCGAGCGGCCGTGGGCGTCGATGATGACGTCGTCACCCTCGGTGCCCTTCACGGTGCCCTCGCCGGGCGCGGTGACGATGGTCGGCGTCAGGCCGAAGCAGGTCTCCACGGCGTACGCCGATGAGCCGGTCGTCATGGTCAGCACGCCCGCCGCAAGTGCGAGCGTCGCGAAGCCGGTCGTGATCCTCATGGTTCCCCCCGAGTGGTCGTCGCTCCTACGACCCCGGCGGCCGACCGGAAGTTGTCGCGTCAGCCCTCGAGCACGCGCCGGGCGACGAAGCCCAGCGCCGCGGCCGTGCGAGCGGGCGTGCCGCTCGGCTGCATGACATGGCTGAGCACGACCCGCACGACCATGTCGATCGCGCCGTCGAGCTCCGCGGCGGTGAGGTCCGGGTGATAGCCGGCGACCCGTTCACCCACCACCGCCTTGGCCAGCTCGAGCAGCTGGGTGGAGTGGGTGGTCAGCAGCGGCAGCAGCTCGGTGTCGGCCCCGTGCGTCGCCGAGACCACCGCATGCAGCAGCGGGTTGTCCTCCGCGTGCAGGAGCACGGCCAGGATCGCGGCCTGGATCGCGTCGGGCAGGTTGTCGGGGTTCTCGTCGAAGGCCGTGGTCACCCGGGCCAGGAAGGACTCGAGCTCGGCCAGGATCATCGCTTCTGCGAGCGCGTTCTTGGTGCCGATCTCGTTGTAGACAGTCTGCCGGCTGACGCCGACGGCCTGGGCGAGCCGGGACATCGTGACGTGCGCCCAGCCGGTGCTGGTGGTCAGCTCGACGGCGGCCACGATCATCCGCTGTCGCAGCGTGCCGCCCTCGGCTCCCCCCTGGACAGTCATGCGCTGGAGTCTAGGGACAGCCTGCTCAGTCAACGAGGCTGAGTGCCTGGACCGGGCAGGAGGCGACCGCGGCCGCAACCTGACCGCGGTGCTCCTCGGCGGGCTGCTCGTCCAGCACGTGCATGACCTCGTCGTCGTCGACCTCGAAGAAGTTGTGCGCCATCGACTCGCACATCCCGACGCCCTCGCAGAGGTCGCGATCCACCGCGATCCTCATCAGGCTTCCACCTTGTTCGACTCGTTGGGCACGAAGTCCGCCTTGTCGCGCACCCCGCAGTCCGGGCAGCACCAGTCGGCCGGGATGTCGTTCCAGGCCGTGCCGGCGGCGAACCCCTCGTGCTCGTCGCCGGTGGCCACGTCGTAGACGTAGGAGCAGCCGGGGCAGCGCACGGCCAGCACCTCGTCGACCAGCAGGCCGGGCGTCAGGTCCTCGCGGATCGTCGGCGCCACGGGCAGGTCGGCGGCGTACCGCGCGATGTACTTCTCGCGCTTGCCCGGCTGGATGTTCGCCAGGCTCACGTCGCCACCGAAGTGGTCGACGACGCGCTGGTCCATCACCCGTCGCCATACGGCAGGAACGCTCGCCAGCACGATCATCCCGGCATAGCCGGTCGGCAGCACCGGCGACTCCTCGAAGTCGCGCAGCGCCTGGAAGCGCCGGGTCGGGTTGGCGTGGTGGTCGCTGTGACGCTGCAGGTGGTAGAGCAGCACGTTGGTGGCGATGTTGTTGGAGTTCCAGCTGTGGCTGGGCAGGACCCGCTCGTAGCGCTGGCGCTCACCGACGCCGACCTTCTGGCGCAGCATGCCGTAGTGCTCCATGAAGTTGACGACCTCGAGCAGCGAGAAGCCGACGACGGCCTGCAGCACGAGATAGGGCGCGATGCCGATGCCGAGCCAGGCGATCAACGCACCCCACAGGACCGCGGTCATCAGCCAGGCGTTGAGCACGTCGTTGCCGAGCCGGAAGGGGTGCTGCTTCTTGCGGGCGTAGCGACGCTTCTCGATCCGCCAGGCGGACGTGAGGGAGCCGACGACCGTGCGCGGCCAGAACTGGTAGAAGTTCTCACCGAGCCGGCTGCTCGCCGGGTCCTCGGGGGTGGCGACGCGCACGTGGTGGCCGCGGTTGTGCTCGATGTAGAAGTGGCCGTAGGCGACCTGGGCGAGCGCGATCTTGGAGAGCCAGCGCTCGTTGGCCTCCTTCTTGTGGCCGAGCTCGTGGGCGGTGTTGATGCCGATCCCGCCGATGCAGCCGATCGAGATAGCCAGCGCGACCTTGTCGATCGTGGACAGCGCGAGGTCACCGGTGAACAGTGCCGGCAGGTTGGCCACCGCGAAGTCCGTGGCGCCCACGAGGTCGATCACCCAGGCGACCGGGTTGTGGCCGGCCGCGATGACCATCGCGCCGATGAAGCCGGCGTACTGGATCGGCAGGAAGAAGTAGGTCACCCAGCGGTAGTAGCGATCGGACTCCAGCGCCTCGATCACGTCGTCGGGCGGGTTGGAGCGGTCGAGGCCGGTCATCAGGTCGATCGCCGGGACGACGACCAGGATGACGATCGGGCCGAGCCACAGCCACGCTCCCCAGCCGGTCGAGGCGTAGCCGAGGATCGCCAGGAAGGCGAGGCTCGGCACGACGAGGCCGATCAGCCACAGGTAGCGCTTCTTGTCGCTCCAGGTGGCGGTGGACCCTTCGGGGACCGTGCCACTGGGCGCCGTGCTCGTCGGGTAGCCAGCCATGCGTGTGACCTCCTGCACTTCGTGGTTTTACAACAGACTGCCATTTGTAAAGAGTTCTGTAAACCACTGTGACAACTCTTTTCTGCGTAGTCCGTGACGAACGGACCCCCGATCCGCAGATCTGAGGGTCCGTTCGTCACGGAGTATCGAGGGGGCTACCAGGTGACCTGGGCGCTGTCGCGCCACTCGTCCCAGCCGGGTCCGTCGGCCGGACTCGCCTCGTCGCTGCGGTTCCACAGCGTCAGGTAGAGCGCGACGGCCGACCCGGTGAGCTCGACGTCGGCATCCGGGCCCGCGCCCGTGAACGTCGTCGTGACCGGAGGCCCGGCGCCGAGCTGCACCAGCCAGCCCGTGTCACCCTCGTCGGGTCGTACGGCGATGCGCTGCCCCTCGTCGGAGCGGAGCCGCGACACCGGGCGGGGCAGGAAACCGGTCAGCAGCTCGTCGATCCCGTCGAGGGCGATCTCGGGACCGATCCAGGTCGCGTCGGCGGCCACGGGGTAGCGCCCGAGGGACGCGGCCAACGCGTCGACGGCGTGGATCGTCGTCTCGTGGCACTGGCGGCGGGCCCAGAACAGGCGTGGGGCGGGCGCATCGGCGAGGAACACCGGTGCATCGAGGTCGGCCGGGGCGGCGCTGATCGCGGTCACCACCTCGATCGCCCCGTCGCGCAGCCACTCGAAGGGGTCGGTCGAGCCCTGGCCCTCGCGCTCCCAACGCTCGGGATCCTGGACGGCGCCGGTCACCACCGAGGCGGCCCATCGGTGCACCATCCCCTGGTGGGCGAGGAGTCGCCGGACGGTCCAGTCGGGAGTGGTGGGCACCGGCGCTGCGAGGCCGGCGCGATCGGCGTACCGCACCATCGCGATCATGGCCGTGCGCACGCCCTCGAGGTGGGCGGCGAGCTCGAGGGTGGTGGCCATGGCTCAACGGTCGCAGGGACTGGCCGCAAGACAGGAACCATTTATCGGACCTCAGTCGCCTCGGCGACCCGGAGTCGGGCAGGATCGTCGCATGACCAGCGCGCACCCCATCGGCATCGACTTCGGCGGCACCGGCATCAAGGCGGCGGCCGTCGACCTCAAGGCCGGCGACTTCGCGAGTGATCGCGAGAAGATCCAGACCCCGAAGCCGGCCACGCCCGCCGCGGTGTCGGAGGTGTTCGCCGAGCTGGTCGGCCGGTTCCCGAAGTCCGACTCACCGGTCGGAGTGACGGTGCCCGGCGTCGTACGACACGGGGTCGTGCACTCGGCCGCCAACATCGACCCGACCTGGATCGGCGCCGACGCCGACGCGATCTTCACCGAGGCGCTCGGCCGGGAGGTGCACGTCGTCAACGACGCGGACGCGGCCGGTCTGGCCGAGGTGGAGTTCGGTGCCGCGAAGGGCCAGCGCGGCCTGGTCATCGTCACCACGCTGGGCACCGGGATCGGCTCGGCCCTGATCCACAACGGGATCCTGGTCCCCAACTCCGAGCTCGGCCACCTCGAGATCGACGGCCACGACGCCGAGTCGCGGGCGGCCAACTCCACCCGCGAGAACGAGGGGCTGTCCTACCCGGTCTGGGCCGAGCGGCTGACGACCTACTACCGCACGGTCGAGCGGCTCTTCTCGCCGGAGCTGATCGTCGTCGGCGGCGGTGTCAGCAAGAGCTTCGACCAGTTCGGCCCGCTCATCGACATCACGACGCCGATCGTGCCGGCGACCCTGCGCAACAAGGCCGGCATCATCGGCGCCGCCCTGGTCTCCTCGCGAGCCGGAGACTGACGACCGGCTACTCGCCCTTGCGGGGGTGGATCAGCCGGTCCTTGAGCGACCGGTGCGCCTTGCGCTGCTGGGGGATCTCGATCGGCGCCGCCTGGTACCAGTTCATCTCCTTGTACCCGGCCCGGTTGAAGCCTTCGTGGTAGACGTAGTTGTCGCCGCACTCGCAGACCCACCGCGCGTTGATCTCGTACTCCACACCCTGCGTCGGCGCGTTCGGCAGCTCCAGGCACACATGAACCTTGTTGGTCAGCACGAGCGTCTCCCCATCCCATAGATAACCGGGCCTCGACGCTAGGTCGAGTCCGCTGCCGGCCGTCAGGGCGTGGCGCGAACATCCCCTCTATTGAGGAGGGTCTGGTCGGGACCGGACTAGACCTGCTCCCCACGGTCGGTGACCTGGCGGAAGGCCTCGGTGGCGCCACGCAGGTAGCGCTCCACCACTGCCCGCTCGGCCGCGGTGAACGACGAATCGAGCTCGCGCAGGACACGGAACATCGGCAGGAGACGCCGCAGCACCTCCTCGCGACCGGTTGCGGTGACCACGACCTGGGTCCGCCGACGGTCCTGGTCGTGCGGCACCCGGGTGACGTGGCCGTGGGCGGCCAGTCGGTCGACGATGCCGGTGCTGGCCGCAGTCGTGACCTTGAGCAGCCGGGCGAGCTCGGCCGGCCCGACGGGTTCGCGCACGAGGTGCTCGAGGGCGGTCAGCTCGGACTCACTCAGCCCCGCCTCACGCGCCACGACCCCGCGGACACGGGCGGCGACGTCGGTGCACTCGCGCAACGCGTCCAGGCTCCCGGTCTGCTCCCACGACGCGGCGAACTGCGTGCCGGGTCCGGGCTCCGGCGCAGGCTCCGGCATTTTAGTTCACCTACTTAGCGACTAAGGTGTCTAACGATTGTGCCACCGACACCCGAGGAGCACTCGATGGCAGACCCAACCCTTGCACGAGAGCGGCCCGCCGGCCGCACGTCCGCCCTGCTGCGACCACGCGTCGCGTGGCTGGTCGCGCTGCTGCCGCTGCTGCTGGCCGGTGCCCTGATCGCCGGGCTGGGTGAGGGAGAGCGCGAACGCACCAGTCTGGACTCGCTGCCCGCCGGCTTCGACAGCACGCAGGGGACCGAGCTGCGCGATGCCCTGCCCGACGAGGGCGCGGCGACCGCGATCGTGCTCTGGACGAGCGACTCCGGGAAGCTCGGGTCCGGCGTGGCGTCCGGCCTGGCTGACCAGGCCGGTGCACTCGGCGCCGTACCCACTGGACCGGCCGGGCCCGTCCTGGTCGCCGAGGACGGCACCGCGGCGATCGCCGTCGTGCCCGTGCAGTCCGACTCCGCGACCGACAACGCCGACCGTGTCGGCGAGCTGCGCCGGCAACTGGCCGACGACGCACCCGACGGCGTCACCAGCCAGGTGACCGGACCGGCGGCGGTCGAGGCCGACCTGGCGGCGGTCTTCGACGGCGCCGACACCAACCTGCTCCTGGCCACTGCCGGCGTGGTCGCACTGTTGCTGCTCTTCACCTACCGCAGCCCGGTGCTGTGGCTGATCCCCCTCACCGTCGTCGGTGTCGCCGACCGGCTCGCAGCGGTGCTCGCCACCCAGTCGCTGGCCGTCCTGGACATCGCGTGGGACGAATCGACGGTCGGCATCCTCTCCGTCCTCGTCTTCGGCGCCGGCACCGACTACGCGTTGCTCCTGATCTCCCGCTACCGCGACGAGCTCCGGTCGCACGACTCGCGACATGTCGCGATGAGCGTCGCCGTACGCCGCACGGCGGAGGCCGTCCTGTCGAGCGCCACCACCGTCGTGCTCGGCCTGCTGACCTTGCTCCTGTCCGTCGTGCCGACGACCCGGGGTCTGGGCGTGGCGTGCGCGATCGGCGTGGTCGTGGCGGCCGCCTTCGTGCTGCTCGTGCTCCCGGCCGCCCTGGTGCTCTTCGGACGCTGGGTCTTCTGGCCGCGGGTGCCGCACGTCGGCGAGGCGGCGCTGGTGGACACGAACTCGTTCTGGCACAAGGTCGGCGTCCGGGTGGCCCGCCGGCCGGCCGCGTTCGTGACCGGCACGCTCGTGCTGCTCGCGGTGATGGCGATCGGGGTGTTCCGCATCGACACCGGGCTGGACCGGTCGGACCAGTTCCTCGTCGAGCCCGAGGCGATCTCGGCGGCCGAGCGGCTGGGCGAGTCCTTCCCGGCCGGGGTGTCCGACCCGTCGCAGGTCCTCACCCGCGACGACCCGGACGCGGTGCTCGACGCCGTGCGGGGCGTCGACGGAGTCTCCTCGGCCACCATCTCCTCGCGAGGCGACGGCATCGCGCAGATCGACACCGTGCTCGGGGCCGGGTCGGGCACGGACGAGGCGCTGTCGACGATCGACTCCCTGCGCGACGCCGTCGAGCCGTTCGACGACACTCACGTCACCGGGACCGAGGCCGCGGCGATCGACGAGGGATCGGGCGCCGCCCGCGACAGGTTGCTGATCCTGCCCTTGATCCTGGCCCTGGTGCTCGGCGCGCTGTTCGTGCTGCTGCGGGCCGTCGTGGCCCCCCTGCTGCTGGTGGCGACCGTGCTGGCGACCTACGCCGCCAGCATGGGTGTCGCCTGGTGGCTGTTCACCGGACCGCTGGGGTTCCGGGCCCTCGACTCCGGAGTTCCCCTCCTGGCGTTCCTGTTCCTGGTCGCACTGGGCGTCGACTACAACATCTTCCTGGTGACCCGGGCTCGTGAGGAGGCCGCCGAGCACGGGTCACGTGGCGGGATGCTGCGAGCGCTCTCCGCCACCGGCGGCGTGATCACCAGCGCGGGGATCCTGCTCGCCGCGGTCTTCGCCGTGCTCGGCGTGCTGCCGCTGGTCGTGCTGGCCCAGCTCGGCACGATCATCTGCATCGGCGTGCTGCTGGACACCCTGGTCGTGCGGACCGTGCTGGTGCCCGCGCTGGCGTTCGCGCTGGGCGACCGGTTCTGGTGGCCGAGGCGGGTGGGGCCGGCAACGTTGTCACGGTCGGCGGGCCGCTCATGGTGACGAGCAGTCCCGCGAGCAGGAACGAGTAGACGTCCAGGATTCGATGCTCATGACGTGCGTCCTCCGGGTCCGTGGGTCGGCCGCCAGCGCGGCTACCGGTAGTCCAGTGGCGAACGGTCGTCGAACCCCGTCCCTGGCAGCCACTAGCAACTGAACTACCCGGGCGGGCCGGTCGGTTCGCGCGTACGCCCTGGCTACTTCCGCCGGATCCGCGCGGTGCCCTTGACCAGGTCCAGGGGCGGGCGGCAACGCGCGCAGGGGCCGCTTGTTCGGGGCCAGACCCGCGACACGCCGTACGGCGACAGCGACACGCCGCAGCAGGCTGCCGGCGGCGCGACGGAGTGGCCCTCAGGCCTCCTTGCCGCTGATCGCGGCGGCGACGCGCTTGGCGACGTCGGGGTGGAAGACGCTCGGGATTATGAACGAGGCGTTGAGCTCCTCGTCGCTGACGATCCGGGCGAGGGCGGCCGCAGCACGGAGCAGCATGTCGACGGTGACGTCCTCGGCGCGGGCGTCGAGCAGGCCGCGGAAGACGCCGGGGAACGCCAGCACGTTGTTGATCTGGTTGGGGTAGTCGGACCGGCCGCTGGCGACGACGGCGGCGTACTTCGCGGCGGCGGCGGGGTCGACCTCCGGGTCCGGGTTGGCCAGCGCGAAGACCACGGAGCCGTCGGCCATGTCCGCGATCCACTCGGGCTGCAGGATGCCGGGGGCGCTGACGCCGACGAAGACGTCGGCGTCGACGAGCACCTCCTTGAGCGAGCCGGTGACGCGACGCGGGTTGGTCGCGGCGGCGAGCTCCTGGTGAGCGGGCGAGAGCGTTGAGTCGTCAGCGGACAGGGCGCCCTCGCGATCGACGACCACCACGTCCTTGGCGCCGGCCGCGAGCAGGAGCGTCACGATCGCCGTACCGGCCGCGCCTGCGCCCGAGACCACGATCCGCACGTCGGGCAGCGTCTTCTTCACGCAGCGCAGCGCGTTGGTCAGCGCGGCGAGCACGACGATCGCGGTGCCGTGCTGGTCGTCGTGGAAGACCGGGATGTCGAGCGACTCGCGCAGCCGACGCTCGATCTCGAAGCAGCGGGGAGCGGCGATGTCCTCGAGGTTGATGCCGCCGAAGCCGGGCGCGATCATCTCGACCGCGCGCACGATCTCGTCGGTGTCCTGCGAGGCCAGGCAGATCGGCCACGCGTCGATGTCGGCGAACCGCTTGAACAGTGCGGCCTTGCCCTCCATCACCGGCAGCGCGGCACCGGGCCCGATGTTGCCGAGACCCAGAACGGCGGAGCCGTCGGTGACGACGGCGACGGAGTTGCCCTTGATCGTCAGCCGACGCACGTCCTCGGGGTTCTCGTAGATCGCCATGGAGACCCGCCCGACGCCGGGCGTGTAGGCCATCGAGAGGTCGTCGCGGGTGCGCAGCGGCACCTTCGACTCGACCTTGATCTTGCCGCCGATGTGCAGCAGGAAGGTGCGGTCGGAGACCTTGTAGACCTCGACGCCCTGGATCCCCTCGACGGCGCCGACGAGCTCCTCGGAGTGCCCCTGGTCGGCGGCCGAGCAGGTGACATCGACGACGAGCCGGTCGTGGCGCGACTCCGTCACGTCGATCGCGGTGACGACCCCGCCACCCTCGGCGATGGTTGTCGCGACGGTGCCGACGACCCCGTGGTCGGGCGCGGTGTGCAGCCGCATGGTGATCGAGTAGGACGAAGCTGTGGCTGCCATGGTCCGACTCTCGCCCCCAGCGCGGGTTACGGGCAAGTCACATCGGGTGAGTTCCGTCTCCCACCTAGGCTCACGACATGACGACTTCTGCCGAGATCACCACGCGCGACAACCCCGACGCCGGCCGCTTCGAGATCCTCGCGGGCGAGGAGGTCGCCGGCTTCGCGGACTACTCCGTCACCGACGGGGTCGCCACGATGCCGCACACCGTCGTCGAGAAGGCCTACGACGGACAAGGTCTCGGCAGCAAGCTGGCCGTCTTCGCTCTCGACACCCTGCGCGAGCGGGGGCTCAAGGTCCGGCCGACGTGCCCGTTCATCAAGGGCTACATCGACCGGCACGACGCGTACGCCGACCTCGTGGCCTGATCCGAAGGACTACAGCGCCTTCTCGATCTCGTCGGCCAGCTTGGCCGGCTCGGTCGTCGGCGAGTGGCGCGAGATGACCTCGCCGTCGCGGCCGATCAGGAACTTGGTGAAGTTCCAGTTGATCCGCCCGCCGAGCAGGCCACCCTTCTGCTTGCGCAGCCACTTGTAGAGCGGGTGCGCGCCCTTGCCGTTGACGTCGACCTTCGCGAACAGCGGGAAGTCGACACCGAAGTTGCGCTCGCAGAAGTCCGCGATCTCGTCCTCGCCGGCCGGCTCCTGGTGGCCGAACTGGTCGCACGGGAAGCCCAGGATGACGAAACCGTCATCGCCGTACGTGTCCTGCAGCTCCTGCAGGCCCTTGTACTGCGGCGTGAAACCGCACTTGGAGGCGGTGTTCACCACGAGCACCACCTTGCCCTTGTACGCCGCAAGGTCGGTCTCGGTCCCGTCGATCGCGGGCGCGGAGAAGTCGTTGATCGTCGTCGTCATGCAAGTCCTTCGTCGTCGGGGGTCTCTCGGATTGCTGTGGACCTGCGCCGACGCATCAGCAGGAGCAGTGCGAGCAGCAGCGCGTCGAGGATCAGGGTGATGGCCGGACCGCCCCAGTGGCGGACCTGGCCGTCCACGATCGCGGCCTCCGGCTTGCCCTCGAGCACGCGCACGGGGACGGTCCCGGCCTCCGCCGCCTTGTCGTACGCCGCCTTGTCGACCTCGACCGGCCACGACAGCTGCTCGTCGTCGAGCGCCTCGGGGAGCCGGTAGCTCAGCCACCAGCTCGGTTCGTCGCCCGTGCCGAGGTTGCGTGCCTCGGTCACCTCGGCGACCACGTCGACGCCGTTGCGTTCGACGTCGACCCGCGTCCAGATCGACGTCGCCAGCGGCAGGTTGACCAGCACGACCATGACCGCGATCAGCAGCCAGCTCGAACGGGAGACCTTCACTGCCACGGCTCCGCCCAGGTGCCGACCCGCGCGACCTCGTCGAGCCCGACCCGGTCGCGCACGCGCTGGTCGCGAGCGGCGGTGCGCTCGTCCACCTCACCGGGGTCACCCTGCAGACCCACGGCGATGCCCGTGAGCAGCACGTGCGTCGCCGGCAGGTCGAGATCTTCGGCGAGGGCCTCGTGGTCGAAGCCGGCGAACTGGTGGGAGTGCAACCCCATCGCCCGCGCCTGGAGGGTGAGGTGGGCGGCCGCCTGGCCGACGTCGTAGAGCGCGTAGTCGCTGTAGGCCGGGGCGTCCGGGTCGGCGCCGGTGCTCACGTGGGCGGCGGTGATGAAGACGACCGCGGCGCGTGGCACCCAGCCCGAGTTGCCGCGACTGAGGTGGGCAACGAGTCGGGCGTGGTTGGCCGTGCCGCGCGCGCAGACGAAGAACACCCACGGCTGCGAGTTGCCGGCGGAGGGCGCCCACTGGGCCGCGTGCAGCAGCTGGTCGATCTCGTCGCGGCCGAGCGTGTGCGCGTCGTCGTACACACTCGGGCTCCAGCGCGAGCGCAACGGTTCGGCGAGCTCCTCGGCCCCGGGCTGTGGTGCTCGAAGCGCGGTCACGGCGCAAGTATCCCGGTCGT